>JAZRJO010000396.1:0-3723 GCA_045645825.1 Acetatifactor sp.
CCAATGCCGATACGGGAGCTATTCAATTTGTAGATTCTTTTGTTAAAGCAGCACTTTTTGTAGTTCTGATTCTCATGATTGCCACATCCTTTGGAGTAGATGCTGCAAGTGTCATCGCTGTTGTAGGATCAGCAGGTGTGGCTGTGGGTCTTGCATTACAGGGCAGTCTTTCCAATCTGGCAGGGGGCGTACTTTTATTGCTGTTGCATCCTTTCAGAGTAGGAGACTATATCGTAGATGCCGCAGGAAATGAAGGAACTGTAACAGAGATTCAGATTTTTTATACGAAATTGATGACACCTGATAACAAAACCGTTATTCTGCCTAATGGCACATTGTCCAATAATAGCATTACTAATGTGACAACCGCCAAAAACAGAAGAGCTGATATTACAATAGGAATTTCTTATGGAGCTGATATTAAAGCCGCAAAGGAAGTTTTGATGAAGGTGTTGAAAGAAGATGAAGCAACCTTAAAAGATCACGATATGAATGTATTTGTAGATCAATTGGCAGATTCATCTGTAAATCTGGGTGTTCGGTGTTGGTTTAACAATGAAGACTTCTGGACCGGAAAATGGCGCATTACCGAGAATTGTAAGTGTGCATTGGACCAAGCCGGAATCCAGATTCCTTTCCCTCAGATGGATGTGCATATTCAGCAGTAATATTCAGAAAGTGTATAAAATATTATAAGAAATGGAAAATCCAATTTTGTCATTTATGATAGAATTGGATTTTTTTATTCGTCATACATAAAAGCAAAAGGAAAGGAAATACTCTTGAATAAGTAATACTGCACAAATTAAGAAAAGTATAATGGGATATCTGTACAAATTAACCAAGAATTACCATTGACGCAACGAGGGACATATGATAGTCTGGTTGTGGACAAAAATCAACGAAATGAATCGCATATATCTAAGGAGGAAGTTTAAGTATGAAGAAAGTTTTAGCTTGTGCGCTGATAGCGTCAATGTCAGCTTCATTGTTGGCAGGATGCGGTAAAAAGTCTGAGAGCATACATCTGAAAGTATGGTGTCCGGCAAATCAGGTGGAGACAGGTATTATGGAACAGCAGCAGAAAGCTTTTGCAGAAGCACATCCGGATTGGAACATCACCTGGACGACAGAGATCGTTGGTGAAGACAAGGCCAAGGAAAATGTATTGCGTGATGTGGAAGCGGCAGGTGATGTTTATTTCTTCACCAGTGACCAGCTTGTTGAACTGGTTGACGCCGGTGCGGTGGCAAGACTTGGTGGAGAGACGGAAAACATGGTCAATGAAACAATCGATCCTTTTGCGGTGAGCACTGCCAAGAAAGATGATGCACTGTATGGAATTCCTTTTACACATAATACATTCTATATGTATTACGATAAAACTTTATTGGATGAAAATGATATCCAGTCTATAGAAAGTATCATGGCAAAGGAAACGGCGGACAATGTTTATAATTTCTATTTTGAGTCTGCCGGTGGCTGGAAGTTAGGTTCATGGTATTATGGTGCAGGACTCAATGTGTTTGGGCCTAAAGGCGATGATCCTGCGGCCGGTGTGGACTGGAATAATGACACAGGTGTGGCGGTGACTAACTACCTGATCGATCTGATCAACAACCCGAAATGTGCATATGATAGTGAGATTACTGTTACAGACTTAATTCCGGATCACAGACTGGCAGCCTGGTTTGACGGTTCCTGGAACGATCAGATTTACGAGAAGATCCTTGGTGAGAATTTGGGAAGACCTGTGATACCTACCTACACCTTAAATGGTGAGCAGGTGCAGCTAAAGGGATTCTATGGTTCCAAATGTATCGGTGTGAATCCTCATTCCAAGAATATGGAAGCGGCAGTAGCCTTTGCAGCTTTCCTTGGAAATGAAGAGAATCAGATGCTGCGTTATGAAAAGTCCGGACAAATTCCTGCCAATGTAAATGCAGCAGGCAGTGAAGCAGTGCAGGCAGATCCACTGACAAAAGTAATATTAAGTGAAGTGGAGACTGCAAGTGTGGCACAGCCTGCATCATCCTTATTTGGAAGCAGATACTGGACCTATGCCAACACCATCCCTACAGAGATCAGAAGTGGTGTACTAAATAAGGACAATGTTCAGGCGAAGATGGATACCTTTGTATCTCAGATGACGGCCAAATAAAAGACCTGCTATCTTGCAACAATAGAAATATAGGAGGTTTTTCATGGGTATTCTAAAAAGGAAACCGGCGTTTTTTTATACCAGACCATCAGACTATAGTTGTCTGCATGCGTTTCAAAACGGCGATACTACTACAAAAATCTCTCTGCTTATCTTTGGTTTTGGTAATTTTAAAAACAAACAGATAGGCAGAGGTGCGCTTTTTTTGGCCTTTGAGATTTTTTACATTTTATACATGATTTTGTTTGGAGCAAAATCTATAATTAATTTTATTACATTGGGAACGGTTACCCAGGGACAGGTTTACAATGAGGTTAAGGGGATTTACGAGTATACGCAAGGAGATAACTCTATGCTTTGCCTTTTATACGGAGTTATCACATTATTTATTACAGCAGCCATTATATTTGTGGCATTTATGTCCTGTAAGAGCGCCTATTGTACTCAGATTCGGAAAGAAAAAGGTATGCATCTTCCGACATTTAAGGATGATATTTATTCCTTGAGACAAGAGAATCTACATTCTTTATTACTGGCGTTTCCCTTGGTTGGAATCATTGTGTTTACCATTATTCCATTGGTATTCATGATTCTCATTGCTTTTACCAATTATGACCATAACCATCAGCCCCCGGGAAATTTGTTTGACTGGGTTGGATTTGAGAACTTTTCAGCCTTTGTTTCACAAGGGGGGAAATTGGCTGCCACCTTCTGGCCCATACTTGGCTGGACCTTGATGTGGGCAGTCTGCGGCACAGCCAGCTGCTATATTCTGGGGCTTTTGCTGGCACTTTTGATCAACCGGAAAGGAACCAAGATCAAAGGATTCTGGAGATTTATGTTTGTGCTGTCCATTGCAGTCCCCCAGTTCGTTTCCCTGCTCAGTATGAGAACCATTTTCAATGCCAACGGACCGATCAATATTATATTGAGACAGATGGGTATTCTGGAAGCCACAGAATCCATTCCCTTCTTTACAGATGCAACCATTGCAAAAATTGTGATCATTGGTATCAATATCTGGATCGGTGTTCCTTATACCATGTTATCGACTACGGGCATCCTGCAGAATATTCCGGCAGAACTGTATGAAGCAGCCAGGATCGACGGTGCCGCTGCTCCGCTGATCTTTCGTAAGATTACCTTGCCATATATGCTTTTTGTGATGACACCGAACCTGATCACTTCTTTTATAGGTAATATCAATAATTTTAACGTGATCTTCCTGCTTTCCGGAGGTGGTCCTGACTCCATGGAATATTATTTTGCAGGTAAGACGGATCTGCTGGTTACCTGGCTGTACAGATTGACCATTACCCAAAAGGATTATAACCTTGGTGCCGTCATTGGTATCATGACGTTTATCGTCCTGGCAGTTGTGTCACTGATAACCTATCGTAATACCGGTTCCTACAAAGATGAGGGGGCATTCCAATAATGAAAACAAAGAGATTTATTACCAATATATTTTGTCATGGTCTGCTAACTATTCTTAGTATCATCTGGATATTACCTATCTTGTATGTGATACTGACATCCTTTCGGGCAGAGACGGGGTCATA
>JAZRJO010000397.1:0-5338 GCA_045645825.1 Acetatifactor sp.
TTATGCTGGAATGTTTTCTAAGAAATTCAATATCGCAGTAGATGATACGAATGTATATTACATGGAAGTTGGAATAGATGGTAAGATAATTGATTTTGCGCCGGAAATGCTAAATTTTACCAGTAATGATATTGTGTGGAATGATATGTGCGGAATTTTTTACTGGAGAATTGGGCTGACTATTATCATAGCTTTGGCTGGTATTAAATTGTTTCGTTATGCAGGTGTTAAAGGTGATGAAAATAGAAAAGCGATATATGTATGTAGTGCGGTCACATATATCGTTGCCATGCTGATATCTTTAAGGGTTATATTTTAATGCTGTATTTTATTTATAGCATTATGAAATAACTTAAGATTATATGAAGTGTCTTTAAAAATATGTATAAGATTGCTATAATCAAAGTGACAAAGCATCTGGCTGAAGGAGGAACATCATTATGACAAAGCATTTTTTAATAATATGTATGTTATTGGCAGTGTCACTTAGCGCATGCTCTTACAAGAGTGCGAAAGAGGCGGATTCGGATATTAGTGAAACCCTGGCTGGATATCTGGAAGAATATGCCGCAGACACCTTTGAAGGCGATTATGTCAAGTTAGATGCTGTAGAGGGGTTGTCATATGTGTATAATGAATATATATCGGACAGTGGAGAGGTGTCCGGTAGTGTTGTTACTATTTACAATCAGGGTATTCGTTGTGGCAGTTTTGACATGATAGAGTTGCCAAAGGGAGGCTTGCAAAACCAAATGCAGCTTATGCAGTTTCAGGCAGAGAGAAGCTCCCATGGAAGTGTGGAGCTGCAGGCGCAGGAAATGGTAGATGGTGTGGTGCGATATACATTTCTTATTTCTGATTTGCCGTTTACCTATGGTGATACAGAGTGGCTGATAGAAGCCGGGTTATTTGCGGATACGGAAGAAGCCTGTAAAGAAACCTACGAGGATGTGGATGTGATTTGGAGTAAGGAAGGTGCAGAATGGGGATATTACTTCACTGTCAATAAGGCACTGATTTCTGAAAGAGCACTGACACAGTTGATAGAAGTAGTTTCTTTTAAGGAAGGAGCCTTCGAGGATACCAATATGGACAAGCCACTGTGGGAACAAGGCGGTGTGCCGTCCTTTAAAGAAGAACGTCGGGAAATTTTTACGATTGAGAATGCTTCCCGTCTTGCATACGAGATTGAACTTGGCGGAGGTACATATCGTGTGCCGGAGCATACCATTGCGCTGCGTGTGGACGAGGATACCTGGGAGGTTTATTGTTATGACGACACACTGATAGGCAGCATTACTTTGTCAGATGATGGGAGTAATAAATTTGAAATAAATATAATGGATTTCGGTAAATAAGACGGTTTTTGTTAAAAATGAAAGGCTTGGAGATAACCTCCAGGCCGTTGTCGGTTATAGTTATCTGAAATTTCTTCATAATATGAACTGATTATTGAACTTTTAGAAGAAAAGTGATATAATAATAGTGTGGTAAGTTAAGATGGTGAATGGTAAGAAAGGTGAAGAAGCATGGCTTTTTGAAAACGGCAGTGAAGGGGGAAAGAAATGCTTTGTGTAGAAATTGATGAACTGACACCTTGTTTGACAGATAATGAGTCCGGTGAAATTGTAGAGACTGAGGTTATTCGTGTCAAAAGGAAGAGTTTTCTTTCGAAGTATAATAAAGAGACTGGTTGGTATGTGAAGTGGTCCGATTTGTTGGAGGAAAACGAGATTTATGCGATTGTAGTTAAAGGAACTGTTTCCATACAAGGTTTAGTTGCCGTAAGACCGGATCGCACAATGCAAACTTCTTTCGTGACATGGATGGTGGCAGCTCCCGGTAATAATCCGGAAAAAGTTAATCTCAAAAAATATAATGGCGTTGGAGGACATTTATTTGCAATAGCGGCACAACGTTCCGAGGATTATGGATATGGTTGTGCAGTATCTGGTTTCGCGGCTAACAAGAAGTTAATGGAGCACTACTGTAAAGCTTTTAATGCAGAGCCAATCTGTATGTTGCATCCGTACCAAATATTTATTCCGGAAGAGAGTGGAAAGCATATTCGAGAGGTGTATGATTATGAGTGGACAGACGATATTATCTGAACCTAGACCATATAGAATTGATGAGATACCTGTAATCAATATTGATTACAGAGGACTTATTAATTACGCGCGTTCTAGAAATAAGACGATTCCTGAATTGAGTGATGAGGAGAAGAATAAATTTATTTTTGGCTCATCCATGCAGGAAGTAAGAGAAAAAATGCTTGAATGATAATATTTTGGAGATCCCTGCAGTTTTCACTATGGCTGCAGGGATATGTATTTTATTTTTGCTGTACTAAGGAGCGGAATTTTCTTCATAAATTCTTAAGATGCAAAGCTGAACATTTTATGGTACAATCAGACCAAGGGTTCGTACATAAGTTTTGAATCAAAAGACTAGATATTAGGAACAGTTAGGAGGGGCGAAAGCCTTGGGGAGAACGGGAAATAAGGTAAAAAGTAAAGCGGAGCGGGAGGAAATCCGCGCCGGGAAGAAAGCGTTACGCTACAGGAAAAAGCATCATGGTAAGGCTTCCAAGAGATTATGGAAAGTCAGGATCAGCTCGGGGTTGTATATTGCTCCAAGCTTTCTTGGCGTTCTGTTGTTTTTTCTGGTGCCCTTTCTGGTGGTAATATATTATTCGGTGGTGGATAATCCCATCACAGCCAATTTTGTATTTTTAGATAATTTTATTAGGATCATTAAGAATTTGTCTTTTCAGATCGCCGTTAAGAATACAGTGGTTTTTTCGGTGATCGCAGTACCATTGGCGGTGATTCTTTCACTTCTTCTGGCTATTGTGTTGGAGTCGAAGATTCCATTTCGAAGTCAGTTTCGTACTTTTTTCTTGAGTCCATTGATGGTACCTGTGGCGTCGGTGGTGCTGATCTGGCAGGTACTGTTTCACTATAACGGTGCAGTGAATGAGGTATTGATGGCCTTGGGAGGACCTAAGATCGACTGGCTGAAGTCTGAGTATGCCCAAATCGTAGTCATTCTGTTGTTCCTCTGGAAGAACCTGGGATACAATATGATCTTGTTTATGGCAGCGCTTGCCAGTATTCCAAAGGAGATACTGGAGGTGGCAAGACTTGAGAGTGCCACACCGTTACAGACATTCTTTTATATTAAGACCAGATATCTTTCTTCCACCTTTTTGTTTGTGACTATTATGTCACTGATCAGTTCCTTTAAGGTGTTTCGGGAGGTATATCTGCTGACCGGTGATTATCCTTATGATTCCATCTATCTGTTGCAGCATATGATGAACAATGCCTTTGCCTCTCTGGACTATCAGAAGCTTTCGGCAGCAGCGATCCTTATGTCCTTAGTGATGATCGTGATCATTGGTATCTTATTTATTGCAGAAAATCATTTCGGAAAGGATGTGGAAGGATGAGTAGAAGACAACCTGTTCGAAGTGTTGAGAAAGAAATATCTGTACTGAGACGGCGGAAGAAGAGAAAAAAGTTCTGGGCCGGCATAAGAGTGGCCGTTGCTACGTGTATTGCAGCCTGCTTTGCGTTTCTATTTCTGACACCGATTATACTTACCATTTCCAACTCCTTTATGGCATCTTCGGAGATATCAGCCAATTACGGTACCGTGTTTTCTACCACGGATACCGGCGGTAAAGTGTACATAGCAGAAAAAGTGAATTTGAAATTTATCCCTGATATGGTATCCTTTAGTCAGTATGCAACAGTGCTTTTTAAGAGTCCGGATTACCTGCTTAAGTTCTGGAATTCCGTGATTCTGGTGGGACCTATCGTATTGTTTCAGTTGTTGGTGGCATCTTTGGCATCTTACGGATTTGCCAGATACCGGGGAAGGATCAGGGAGATTATTTTCTTTTCTTATATTATATTGATGTTGATGCCTTATCAGGTGACACTGGTGCCCAATTATCTGGTGGCTGATTGGTTAGGTATCTTGGATACCAAATGGGCCATCTGGCTGCCTGGTATCTTTTCCCCTTTTGCGGTATTCTTGCTGACTAAGTTCATGCGAAGGATTCCCACGGGGGTGATAGAGGCGGCGCAGATCGATGGCGCCGGAGAATTGCAGATTTATCGGCTTATCTGTATGCCACTGTGTAAGGGAGCCTTGTGCTCGGCGGCCATATTGGTGTTTATTGATTACTGGAATATGGTGGAGCAGCCGTTGATCCTTTTGAAGGATCCCCAGATGCATCCCTTGTCTGTATTTTTGAGCAAGATCAATCAGGGCGAGGTCGGACTGGCTTTTGCAGTGGCTACGATCTATATGGTCCCCAGCTTGCTTGTGTTCTTGTACGGCGAAGAGTATCTGATAGATGGTATAACCTATCAGGGTGGAATAAAAGGGTAAAATGAGGAGAGGATTAAGATTATGAACGACAGCGGAAGTAAAAGAAGAGATTGGGTGAAAAATGTGGCTATTGTATTTTTATCAGTGATGCTGATTCTCACATTTTTCTCCAACACGATCATGAACTATTCTTTGCCGGAGGTGGCTACGCAGTATGTGATGCCGGGTTCCATCACGGCCAAAATCAGGGGAACAGGAACGGTAGAGAGCAGCAATCCTTATAATATTCAGGTGAATGAGACCAGAAGAGTGGAGAGTGTGCTGGTGCGTTCCGGTGACACAGTAAAGAAAGGGGATGTACTGTTCATACTGGCTGATAAGGACAGTAATGAACTGAAGGCTGCCGAGGAGGCACTGGATGCTTTGATGCTTGATTTTGAACTGCAAATCTTAAGCGGAAGCATCTCCAGCTCTGTGGTGAGCAATGTACAGAGCGGCAGAACCTCCACTGTGGCAGAATACCAGAGCAGGATCGTGGCGGCAGAGGCAGAAATTGATAAATGGAAGAAGGAAATCGCAGAGATCGAGGTGGCTATCAGCCAGCTGCAGGCACTGCAGAGCCAGTTAAGTGTCAGCAAGCCGGATACTAAGGATGCTGAGGCAAAGCTTGCTGAGGCACAGGCAGCTTTTGATGCAGATCCTGTAAAGCAGGCTTATGACAGGATTAGTGTATGGCAGGCTGAGGTGGCTGAGTATCAGCAGATCATTGATGAATATGAGAAATATAATACCATTGTAGAAGTGGTATCCGGTAATGATCACCCTATATGGAAGGTTACCACAGAACAATATAATGATGCCTGCGTGAACCGTGATCAGCGCAATGAGTTGATCGCAAATGAGCAGAGTCTGGTAACTGACCAGGAGAAGGTGAATGTCTACAATACATTGAAGGCAGAGCTGGAAACTGCCAAGACCAACCTGATCAATGATC
>JAZRJO010000398.1:0-5431 GCA_045645825.1 Acetatifactor sp.
TGATCCGCAAAGGTTTTACCAGCGGAGAGATCATGGTGTGCCTGGTGATCAACAAAAAGCCGGAGAAAGATGCCCACAAAGCAACATTTTTCCCGGCACAGGACGACCTTTTGCAGGCTCTGACCACCGTCAAAGGTATGACCAGCATCTCCGTAAGCATCAACACCGAGCGGACCAACGTGATCATGGGTAAAGAAGTTCATTGCATTTGGGGCAGCCCAACCATACAGGACACCATCCATGTCCGCGACATGCAGAAAGAAGGATATCCCTTTACCGGTCAGG
The DNA here is from genome assembly GCA_045645825.1 of Acetatifactor sp. Lineage (GTDB taxonomy): Bacteria > Bacillota > Clostridia > Lachnospirales > Lachnospiraceae > Acetatifactor. The sequence continues at coordinate 286 of JAZRJO010000398.1, forward strand.
AACTGACATTCAAAATATCCCCTCTGTCCTTTTACCAGGTGAACCCTGTCCAAATGGAAAAATTATATAGTCTCGCCCTGGAATATGCCGGCCTCACCGGCCGTGAGACTGTCTGGGACTTATACTGTGGCATCGGAACCATCTCACTCTTTTTGGCCACCAAAGCCAAACAAGTCTACGGCGTGGAGATCGTATCCCAGGCCATTCTGGATGCCAAAGAAAACGCAGCAAGAAATGGTATTGACAATGCCCAATTCTTTGTGGGAAAAGCAGAAGAAGTATTGCCACATAAATTTGAGCAGGAAGGCATTTTTGCAGATGTCATTGTAGTAGATCCGCCCAGAAAAGGATGTGACGAGGCTTGTTTGAATACCATGTTGCAGATGAAACCGGAGAGAATCGTGTATGTAAGCTGTGATTCGGCTACCTTGGCAAGGGACTTGAAGGTGATTTGCGAGGGAGGGTACCGACTGGAACGAGTGCGCCCGACGGATCTTTTTGGACAAACAATTCATGTGGAGACTGTGTGCCTCTTGAGTCGTATGAGTAATCGCAAACCGGATAGCTACGTGAAATTAAGTATTGACATGAATGAATATAAGGAAGTAGTCAATTCGTAATGGTATCAGAATGACTTTGAGAAGAGAGGAAGTTCAAGGATGATTGGATTAATAGTTGCCCGTTCGAAAAATAATGTGATTGGTAAAAATGGAGAAATACCTTGGAAAATAAAAGGTGAACAGAAGCAATTTAGAGAGCTTACCACAGGAAACGTTGTGATAATGGGAAGAAAATCTTATGAAGAAATAGGACATCCGCTTCCAAACAGAAAGAATATTGTTGTGTCTAAAACTAAAAATTTTATTGGAGATAATCTGGTTACGGTAGCTTCACTTCAAGAGGCAATAGCTATTTCTGAGGGAAACGAAGTATATATTGCCGGTGGATATGGATTATTTAAAGAGGTCCTTCCCCTAGTGAATAAAATGTATATTACGGAAATAGACACGATAGTTGATGGTGGTGATGTCTTTTTTCCGGAATTTGATGTCGAGGCATTTGATGTTGCTATAGGAGAAGTCGGTGGTGAAGATATAAAATATACAAGAACTATTTACACAAGGAAAAATAGTAATTAGAAAAAATGAAAAACCTCGCATTGCGTTAAGGGACATTATATGTTATTATAATAAAAACGCATTGCGAGGTTTGTTTTATGGAAAGTGCAAAGAGAATAAGAGAATTGAGAGAAAATATCGGTTTAACTCGTAAAGAATTTTCTGAACATATAGGAATTCCAGTGAGAACTTTAGAAGATTGGGAGGCTGGAAGGCGAACGCCACCGGAATATATTCCAAGATTAATTGCGTACCAACTAAAATATGAGGAATTGCTTCGAAAAGTATCAGCACAAGGTATGAATGATGATAATCTAAAGAGGGGAGAGGATGCATATGAATGATTATAACGATAGTGAAATTTTGATTTATCAATCAGAAAGTGGAATGACAAAGATTGATGTAAAGATAGTAGATGAAACGGTGTGGCTGACACAGGCACAGCTATGCGAATTATATCAGACAAGCAAGTCAAATGTCAGTGAGCATATAAAGCATATTTTTGAAGAAGGAGAATTGGAGCAAGTATCAGTTGTTCGGAAATTCCGAACAACTGGTACAGATGGAAAAACTTATAATGTGATTTATTATAATTTAGATATGATCATTTCCCTCGGTTATAGAATAAAATCTAAAATCGCAACAAATTTTAGACGATGGGCAACAGAACGTCTAAAAGAGTATATGATAAAAGGTTTTACGATGGATGACGAACGTCTAAAGAATCTTGGTGGGGGTAATTATTGGAAAGAATTATTAGATCGCATTAGAGATATTCGCTCCTCTGAAAAAGTAATGTATCGTCAGGTTTTGGATTTGTATGCGACGAGTGTAGATTATAATCCGAAGGGTTCAGAATCCATTGCTTTTTTTAAGATGGTTCAGAATAAATTACATTTTGCAGCACATGGTCATACAGCAGCGGAGATAATCTATGAACGTGCTGACGCAGAACAACCTTTTATGGGACTTAGAACATTTTCTGGAGATTTTCCAACGAAGAAAGATATTGGTGTTGCGAAAAATTATTTGGATGAAAAAGAATTGAAAGTTTTGAACAATATTGTTTCCGGATATTTCGATTTTGCAGAGATACAGGCGATGCGTCATAATCCGATGTATATGAGTGATTATGTGGAACACTTAGACAATGTTCTTAAAGCGACTGGTGAGAAAGTGTTGGGGGGAGCTGGCAGTATTAGTCATACCCAGGCAATGGCTAAAGCAAATGAAGAGTACCAGAAATATCAGATACAAAATCTTTCTCCGGTAGAGGAAGAGTATCTGTTGACAATTAAAGAAGTTGAAAAGAAAGCAAAGTCGTGTCAATAGTTATAAAAATATTATGTGTAGCGAGTAATTCGGTTGCTCAACGAAAAAACAGTTGAGACGGTTTGTTTGCTGGAGCAAAAAGGTCGATAAATTATCAAGTAAAACCTGCCCCTACGTCATAGTTTATAATAAAATCACCACAGGAAAAGAGGTGATTTGCAAAAATGATGACAGTACATGAAGTCAGTAAAATCTCAGGAGTAAGTATACGTGCTCTCCATCATTATGACAGCATTGGACTTCTGCCGGCCACAGAAGTAACCAAAGCCGGATACCGATTGTATGTCTGGATAGCCCTGATACCTTGCCTGGGGAATTAAAGCGATAGGAGTGAAAAATATGAGTTTTGAAGCATTCGATACAAGGAAGATCGATGAATATGCCGCACAGGCAAAAGCTTCCTGGGGAACCACAGATGCCTACAAGGAGTATGAACAAAAGTCGGCAGGCAGAACCAAGGAAAACCAGCAGAAATTGAATGTAGAGATGATGAATATCTTTGCAGAGTTGGGAAAGATCAAAGAAAAGTCCCCGGACTGTGAGGAAGCGGTTGCACTGGCAAAGAAGCTGCAGGATCATATTACGGAAAATTATTATACCTGTACAGATGAGATCCTTTTGGGACTTGGAGCAATGTATGCAGCCGGCGGGGACTTTACCACCAATATAGACAAAGCCGGGGGAGATGGCACAGCTGTTTTTGCATGCGAAGCGATCAAAGCTATGGTAGGTATGAAATAATGTAAGAAGGCTTTAAGCCGGACGCCAAGGCTGTGATCAGCTTGTTGACAGAAGTACTGTCTAACTTGGTTCCTATAACCATAATTACTGAAGAATTCAATGAATAATTAAATAAAATGACAAACTTTTATTGTAAATAATTATATGATATTTTGTCAATGTTCTTATTGACTTTTTTTGGCACGCATGCTAAAATTTCGAAAGAATACAGATTTTATCAAATAGATTGAGGAGGTTATTTATGCTGACAGAATATGCAATGCCCCGTTATTTCCAAAAGATGCCTGTGATAGGCAGCCCGTGTAATAATATCGATGAAGAAAATGCCAAAACTATTCAAGAGGTTGAGGCAGAACTGGACGAAGCTCTGAAAACTCTTCTTGAGGCAGGGAGAAGTGATGAGTCTTTAAACAAGAGCGGACAGCTCACTGTTATGCAGCGTATTGGCTTGTTGGTGGATGCGGGCACATGGCGTCCCATAAACAGCCTTTTTAATCCGGAAAACAATCCGGATGACGGTTGCAGCGTAGTTACGGGTATGGCCCGCATAGAGGATCGCTGGACTGTTGTCATCGGATTTGACAACAAAAAGACCGCCGGTGCATGGGTTCCCGGTCAGGGCAGAAAGATTGTCCGTGCAACGGAAATAGCCGAATCTCTGAGGATTCCCCTTGTATACATATTGAACTGCAGCGGCATGAACTTACTGGAACAGGAAAAGCTTTTCAGCGGCAGACTCTGCAGCGGTACCCCTTTCTATCGTCATTCCCGTTTGCAGCAGGAGGGTATGCCCGTTCTCATCGGTATCTTCCAGACCAATCCCGCAGGTGGTGGATACCATGCTATCAGTCCCTCTTTGCTGATTGCAAAGGATGATGCAAACTTTGCTGTTGGCGGCGCAGGTATTCTTTCCGGCATGAACTCCACAGGTTTTGTGGATGAGGAAAGCGCCAGACAGCTTGTAAAGAATATTACCAGCAGTCAGACCCCTCCTCCTCCCGGCAAAATGGAGATTCATCACGGCCAGACAGGCTTTGTCCGTGAAGTATACGGCACTGAAGAGGAAGTGCTGACTTCCCTGCGTAAATATGTGGCGGCAATGCCCGTATACGATGCGGATTTCTTCCGGGTTGCAGAACCTGCGGAGCCCATCTTCTCCGGTGAAGATCTTTACTCTATCGTGCTTACAAACCAGAGAAGGATGCTGGATATGCCCCAGGTGATCGCCCGCCTTACCGATGGCAGCGAATTTTCTGAATATAAGAGTGACTACGGCCCCGAGATCATCTGTGGTATTGCCAAGGTAAGCGGCTATCTTTGCGGAATTATTGCCAACCGTCACGGAGTACTTATGAATTATCCTGAATACAGAGAAAACAGCATGGGGCTGGGCGGAAAACTGTACAGACAGGGTCTTATAAAGATGAACGAATTTACCATGCTTTGTGCCCGTGACCGTATTCCTCTTCTCTGGATACAGGACACCACCGGTATTGACGTAGGCGACGATGCCGAGTGCGCTGAGGTTCTGGCTTTGGGCCAGGCACTGGTTTACTCCGCACAGGACGCAAAGATACCTCAGATGGAGCTTACTTTGCGTAAGGCCAGCGGTGCTGCCCACTTCCTGATGGGTGGTCCTCAGGGCAATGACAGCAATGTTTTCAGCTTCTGTACCGCTGTCAGCCAGTATGACCCTATTATCGCAGAAACTGCTGCGGCTGCCGTATATTCCAGGCGTCTGGTGCGCGAAGTGAAGGCCGGTGAAGATATTAAGAACACGGTTCAACTGATGAATGACCTGATACAGAAGTATAAGGATACCTCCGAAAAACCCAGGTTCATAGTAAAGACCGGGCTTGCGGACGAGTGCCTTAAGCTGCCTGAGATAAGGGCTTATCTGGAGGCTTTTGTGGAGGCGGCTTATCAGAATCCTTTCAGCACCTGCCCGCCTCATC
>JAZRJO010000399.1:0-3971 GCA_045645825.1 Acetatifactor sp.
CATTACACCCACTGGTTCCAGCCCCTGACCGGTATCACAGCTGAGAAACACGATGCCTTTGTGACCCATCCGGATGAAAACGGCAATATGATCATGGAGTTTTCCGGAAAAGAGCTGATCAAGGGTGAGCCGGATGCCTCATCCTTCCCTTCCGGTGGATTAAGAGCAACCTTTGAGGCCAGAGGATATACCACATGGGATATCACTTCCCCGGCATTTATCAAAGAGACAGCCACAGGTCCGACCCTCTGTATTCCCACTGCCTTCTGCTCCTACACAGGTGAAGCGCTGGATAAGAAGACACCGCTTCTGCGCTCCATGGAGGCACTGGACAAGCAGGCTATGAGGATCGTACGCTTATTTGGCAACACAGAGGCCCGGAAAGTAACACCTTCTGTGGGTGCAGAGCAGGAATATTTCCTGATAGATGCCAAGAAAGCATTAAAACGTGAAGATATTATTTTCTCCGGCAGAACCCTCTACGGTGCTCCTGCGCCCAAGGGCCAGGAGATGGATGACCACTATTTTGGTGTCATCAGAGAGCGTGTGGGCGGTTTTATGCACGATGTAAATATCGAACTCTGGAAGCTGGGTGTTACAAGTAAGACCCAGCACAATGAAGCCGCTCCTGCCCAGCATGAAGTGGCACCCATCTATGAATCTGCCAATGTGGCAGTGGACCACAACCAGCTGGTGATGGAGACCTTAAAGCGTGTGGCAGGCAAACATGGTTTGCGCTGCATGCTCCACGAGAAGCCCTTCCAGGGCGTCAACGGATCCGGTAAGCATAATAACTGGTCCATTACCACGGACACCGGTGTAAACCTGTTAGAGCCCGGCCAGACCCCCAACGAGAACATCCAGTTCCTTCTGGTGCTTGCCTGCATCATGAAGGCTGTGGACACCCACGCTGATCTGCTGAGACAGAGTGCCTCCAATGTAGGAAATGACCATCGTTTGGGCGGCTACGAGGCACCTCCCGCTATTATCTCTATCTTCCTGGGAGAACAGCTGGAAGATGTCGTGACGCAGCTGGTGGAGACCGGTAAAGCCGATTCCCTGAAGGAAGGCGGCGTTCTGAGAACCGGTGTATCTACCCTGCCTGATTTTGTAAAGGATGCCACAGACCGCAACCGTACCTCACCTTTTGCTTTCACCGGTAATAAATTCGAATTCCGTATGGTAGGCAGTGAGGATTCCATCGGAAGCCCCAATACCACTCTGAACGCTATTGTGGCGGAAAGCTTCTGCGAGGCAGCAGACAGACTGGAGCAGGCAGAGAACTTTGAACTGGCCGTCCATGATTTAATCAAAGAATACATGTCAGAGCACCAGAGGATCATCTTCAACGGCAACGGCTACGCCAAAGAATGGCAGGAGGAAGCGGCCAGAAGAGGCCTTCCCAACATCCCTTCCATGGTGGAGGCAGTAGAGACACTGACCACCGATAAGGCCATCCGCTTGTTTGAAAAGTTCGGAATCTTCACAGAGGCAGAACTTCGCTCACGCGCCGAGATCCTGTATGAGACCTATGCCAAGACCATCAACATAGAAGCCCTTACCATGATCGACATGGCCAACAAACAGATTATCCCCGCAGTGATGCGCTTTGCTAAATCCCTGGCAGACACTGCTGTGATCATCCGGGAAGCAGGCGGCGATTCTACCGTTCCCTGCGAACTTCTAAAGAATGTAACTGCCAAGCTGACCGAGATGAAACAAGCTGCGGAGGACCTGTTGCAGATAGAGAAAAGAGCTTCTGCCATGAAGCGCGGCAAAGAACAGGCATTCTGCTATAAGGATGACGTGGTGACTGCCATGAATGCCCTGCGTAAGCCGGCTGATGAACTGGAAGTGCTGGTGGATAAGGAATACTGGCCGTTCCCGACCTATGCGGATCTGCTTTTCGAGGTATAAGGATCAGACAGGCGCTGACAAGATTGTTCAGCGCCTGTTCCAATCTGAATTGTACGTATTGTACAAAAAGTACCTACAAAAAGTTTTTTATTTTGTTTGAATTTAATGCTTGCATTTTGGACAAACTTAGTGTATAATCTTTCAAGTAACAACGACATAGGGATATCGCCAAACGGTAAGGCAACGGACTCTGACTCCGTCATTTCAAGGTTCGAATCCTTGTATCCCTGCTAATTAGACCTCAGCAGATGTGACTGCTGAGGTTTTTCTTTGCCTGGAAAACATGATTTTGGTAGAAAAGTTGGAAAATAAATTATTAATTTTTTCTTTTATGTGGTAGGATGTGAAAAAATCTGATATAATCATTGTGTGATGGTAAATATTGCTTTTGATACTTTAGTGTCCTTGTTTAAGGGGGTATGTGAGTTAATATGACAGATGATATTAAATTGATACTAGAAGAATTTGTAACGACTATAAAGCCCTATCTGGGAAATGAGATTCAAAGTATTGTATTGTATGGTTCTTATGCGAGAGGAGATTTCAATGCCCAGTCTGATTTAGATATTATGATTCTGGTAGGTAGCTCTGACAATGATATTAAAAAGTACGAGAATATTGTATATGACTGTGCTTTTGAGTTAGAACTAAAATATGGAAAGGTGATTTCTCCGGTTATTAAGAATCAGCAGTTTTTTGAATATTGGTCTGACACATTGCCTTTTTATAAAAACATTGTAAAAGAAGGAGTGAAAATAGCATGACAGAAAAGCAGAGAGATTTATGTGCATATAGAATGAATCAGGCAGAAGAGACTGTGCGGAGTGCTAAGCTGTGCAAAGATAATCACTTCTATAAGGATGCTATTAACAGAGCCTATTATGCATCATATTATGCAATTAAAGCGGTATTAGCAGTTGAAGGTGTGGATTTTAAGCGACATAAAGATGTGGTGGCATATTTTAATCAGCACTATGTTGCGACAGAAATTTTCTCAAAAGAAAGCGGTAGATCCCTGGCAAGGCTTCAGCGAAAACGAGAAACCAGTGATTATGATGATTTTTATGTGGCACCGGTGGAAGAAGCGCAGGAACAGATTGAAGTTGCGGTTAAAATTTCGGCAGAAGTGAAAGCTTATCTGAAAAAAATGAAGATTATCCAGTAGGATTTTATTGTGCGAATCCTTGTATCCCTCTCATGAGACTCAGTAGAGAAATCTGCTGAGTTTTTTTGTAACGTTTTTCTTTTTTCCGGCTCTAATGAGAAAAGGAGCAGGAAGAGAATGGTTAAGTTTCGGCAGGCACGTTATTGTAATTTAAAATTAATACTCATATTTCTTGTGGTATATGGGCACTGGATAGAACCGGGGATAGGTTCTTCTAAAATCATGTACATCCAGTATTGGTGGATATATGTGCTACATATGCCGTTGTTTACATTTCTTTCCGGCCTATTTCTTCGTGAGGAAAAGGATTGTATTCGGCAAGTTAAGAGGCTGTTGCCACTCTATTGTATCCTTCAGTTGCCTATGTCATTCTTCAGCAAAGGATATTTCGATATTTTGAAGCCATTCTGGCATCTGTGGTACTTACTTAGTTTCTGCACATGGGCTGTTTTGGGGTGGCTGGGATTATGGTTGCGTAAGAAGTGGCATGTGAGTCCTTTATTAATTTTGGCGGTAGCAATACTGGCTGGTACTTTTGGTGGATATCTTTCATTTCTGGACAGGACCCTTTCAGGTTCTCGAAGCATAGTGTTTTTCCCTTTTTTCTGGTTGGGACTTATCTGTGGGCAGGATATTCCCTGGCAAAAATATCGCATGTGGGGAGTGGCAGCAATGGGAGTGGCGGCGACAGTGGCATTTTTGTGGGGAAGCCGGATACCGGCGGATTTTTTGTATCATGCAAAGCCTTATGGAACTATGGAAGGGGGAGCTGTGCTTCGGCTTTTGTGCTATGTACTCAGCAGTGCAATGGGATTTTTTCTTCTGACGATGATTTCGGACAAGAGGCTGCCTTGTACGAAAATCGGTGCGGATACCATGCCGGCATACT
>JAZRJO010000400.1:0-3584 GCA_045645825.1 Acetatifactor sp.
TGATAGAATTCGATATTTAATACATAAATTCTTTCAAAAGGGTTGAAAAAAATGTTTTTTTGTATTATAATATAATATGCGTTTTTATTTTTAAAATATTGAGTGATCAATCACCCATAAAAAAGAAAGGAAAGAAAAAATGAATCTCACTTTCAAAAACGAAATTTTAAAGAAAGGTTATCCCCCTACTGTCCGGGAAATCTGCGAAACTGTTAATCTGAAATCCACCTCCTCTGTACACTCTCATCTTGAGACTCTCGAGAAGAACGGCTATATCCGCAGGGACCCGACCAAGCCCAGAGCTATTGAGATCTGTGATGACAGTTTTCAGATGGTCCGCACAGAGATGGTGAGTCTGCCGGTGATCGGCAATGTAGCGGCCGGTCAACCGATCCTGGCCGAGGAAAATATTGAGGAATACTTCCCTGTACCCGCTGACCTCGTTCCCCGAGGTGAGTCATTCATTCTGAATGTACGGGGAGATTCCATGATCAATGCCGGCATCTTAAATGGAGACAGAGTATTCGTCAACCAGTGTTCCACTGCCAATAACGGTGATATTGTTGTGGCACTGATCGAAGATTCCGCTACCGTTAAGCGCTATTATCGCGAGAAGGATCATATCCGTCTTCAGCCGGAGAATGATACTATGGATCCCATTATTGTTCCTAATTGTGAGATACTTGGCAAAGTATTCGGTATTTATCGAATTTATCATTAAAATAAATTTTTATGAATATTTTCCCCGATTTGCGGTAATTCTATGTTTGTACAAAGCTGTAAAAGCAAAAGTAGCAGCAATAGAATGGAGGTAAATTATGGGGACTAGATTTGTGGATGCGACTGCTTTGACCATTGCCATTATCGGCGCAATTAACTGGGGATTGATCGGTATCTTCCGTTTTGATCTTGTAGCCTTTATATTTGGCGATATGTCTTGGTTATCCCGGATTGTATATACTTTAGTAGGTTTGTGCGGCTTATACCTGATTACATTTTATATGCGTCTCTCAGACCGTTCCGGTGAATAATCGAACACTACAAAGTAAAAGCCTGTGATTAGAATTATTTCTTTTCACAGGCTTTTTATAATTACATTTTAGATATCAGCAGCGGCAATCTGCTTGCCATCACGCCAGATTCTCTCTAAATCATACAACAGACGATTCTCTTTATCAAAAATATGAACGATCACATCCTGAAAATCCATTAAGATCCAGTTTGCAGTTTCATAACCTTCAACTTGCTTCACAGGATACCCTGCTTTCCACAACTTCTCTTCCACATTGTTAGAAAGAGCTTGTATCTGGTTTGCATTACTTCCACCTGCAATGATAAAATAATCAGCGATTACAGAAACCTCACTGATGTCGATCACCTTGATATCCTCTGCCTTCTTGTCTTCCAACGCTTCAATTACAAGCTTTGCCATTTCAGATGATTTGTTCATGTATTTCTTTTCCTTTCAAATAGAGTTCATAATAATATTCATAAGTCTTTCGTGTCATGGGATCAATCTCCCCTTCTGTACCTTCCAGATATTGCAGTGTATCACTAAGGATCCTCACCACGGCCAGATTCAGATCTTTAAATGACAGTTTTCTGATTTCAGCCAAATTAGGGGCATTCTTACGATTAGGCTCAATATAATCGGCTACAAACACGATTTTCTCAAGATCTGACATTCCCGGTCTGCCTGTTGTATGGTTCAAAATAGCATTAATGATATCCGGATCATTGATATGATACTCCTCCATAGCCAAATAACTTCCCACCTTAGCATGGAGCAAAAATGGATTTCTACGCTCTATTTCATTAATATTGATGTTATGCTTTTCACAAATAGCAAGCCTTTTTTCATCAGTAAGGCATTTTGCACAGTCATGAAGGAGACCGGCCAATTCTGCATTTTTCAGGGATACACCATATCGCATGGCAAGTGCAGCAGCTGTGTAAGCCACACCCAAAGTATGCTCAAAACGTTTGGGATCCTGTGCCTTCTCCATTGCCTTCCTGATTTTTCTGACATTTACATTTTTCATGGTTTTCTTCCTGATATAAATGATTTGAGATAATATAATCTCTTACCTTCTCCGGAACCAGATAACGAATGCTTTGCCCACATGCCACTCGTTGTCTGATATCGGAAGAGGATATTTCCATGGCAGGAAACTGCAAAAGGAATAAGTTACCACGGAACTTTTGGGCCAACTCCTTACATTTTTCTTCCATTTGCTGCAAAGATGAACCGTTTCTGGCGGCAGCAATCACACTACAGGATCCAAAGATCCGTTCCGGGTCACGCCACTTCTCAATGGTATACAGGCAATCAGCACCCATAATAAAATAATATTCATCCTTGGGACTTTTCTTTTTCAGCTGCTCCATAGTATCGCAAGTATAAGTATAACCTTTCCGTTCTACTTCCATACCGGACACTTTAAAAGCCGGATGATCCGCTATCGCAAGTGCTGTCATTTGAAGCCGCATTTCTCCGGACAGCACATGACAATCATCTTTCATATAAGGAATCCCTGTAGGTATAAACAGAATCTGATCAAGTCCTGCCGCCTCCATAGCCCATTCAGCCAGCAAAAGGTGACCCATGTGTATGGGATTAAAAGTTCCACCCATGACCCCGATTTTACGGCCGCCCACTTCCACGGTACACATATTTATTCACTCTCCAACACAAATTTATTCCGGTAAAATGATCTTCTTATTATCCTTATTTTCTTTATAAAGTACAATCTTCTTGCCAATTACCTGTACTACCTGAGCACGGGTTCTTTCAGCCACCATCCGGGCGATTTCTCTGGGGTCGTCGAAGCAATTCTTCAAAACAGCAATTTTGATCAGCTCCCTGGTATTGAATGCCTCACCAATTGCTTCCGTCAACTCCGGTGTCAGACTGGATTTACCCACTTGAAAAATCGGATCCAGATTACTCGCAAGACTTTTTAAATAAGCCCGCTGTTTACTCGTCATAATATTTCCTCTTTTCTTTATTTATAATAATCAAAAGACAATCCATACATGCGCACTGTATCGCCTTCCTTGATTCCCAGGGCTTCCAGTTCTTTAAGGATCCCGGTATCTTTTAGGAAATTCTGGAAGAAAGTAAAGCCCTTCTCACTCTCCAGATTGGTATATCCAAGCATCTTCTCAATGCGCGGTCCTTCCACCACGTATTCATCCTCTTCCTCATCATATTCCACTGTATAAGGCATATCGGAATAACCACTGACTCTTTCAGGAAAATATTCTTGCGCAAAAACCGTAGGCTCCTCGTTGATCTCCTCAAGCATCTGATTCACCTGATAAAGAAGTTCACGAACTCCTTTTCCACTGACAGCAGAAATAGGAAACACTTTTATTCCCTGTGGCTCAAATTCTGCCTTAATGGCTTCTACCGGGTCACTTTCCGGATCATAAATGGCATCAATTTTATTGGCAGCGATCACCTGGGGGCGCTTTGCAATTTCCGGGTTATACGCTTCAAGCTCCTTATTGATGGCATAGATATCCGCAATCGGGTCTCTGCCCTCTGTACCCGCCGCATCTACAATATGAATCATCACTTT
>JAZRJO010000401.1:0-1721 GCA_045645825.1 Acetatifactor sp.
CTTAAAGATAAACCTGAGGCTACATTCTGCACATGCTCAGACAAACCTGTTGCAGTATACGAGTATTGTAACTTGCACGGCTTGTGGAAAACAGAGCTATAATGTAAACATAAAATTGAGCGATAAAAGACCCCAGCAGGGGTCTTTTTTTTTGGAGGGCTTAAAGGTAAAAAAAAGGGTAACTTTCCGGTCACCCTTTCATGATTGTTTATTTCTCTATTTTTCAATTAAATCAGTATAATCTTCAGTTGAGCGGATAATGACATCTTTTGCAACTTCCGGACCGTAGATTGAAATGAAATTCATACGGCTGGTATGCTCACCCGGGATATCCTTATATGTACTGAAATAGTGGATAAGACGGCGGATGATATCCATAGGTACCTGATCAATGTCTGTCATATGGCCGTAAACGGCATCGCTCTTGAGAACTGCAATGATTTTGTCATCTGCCTGATTGTGGTCCAAAAGTCTCAAACCGCCAATAGGTCTTGCATTAACAATAATATCTCCATGTGTTACATCTTTCTCTGTAAGAATACAGATATCAAGAGGGTCTCCGTCACCATCAACATCAGTCCTTACCAATGCTTTGTTGGTAAGCTCTGCCATTTTAGGTCCACAATAAGTTCTTGGAAGGAAACCGTAAAGTGAAGGGACAATATTGGAGAATTTCTGAGGTCTGTCCAATGACAAGTAACCGGACTCTTTGTCTACCTCATATTTTACAGTGTCAGTTGGTACGATTTCAATGAATGCTCTAACTTCTTCTGGGAAGTTCTCACCCTGTTTAATCCCGTGCCAAGGGTGAGCTTTATGAGTCAAATTTTTCATGTCAGGTATAATTTTGAACAAATTTAACAAATATTGCCGTATCTTTACAAAACAATTTAACATTATTTTACCTTTATGAAAAGATTTGCATTGATGGCTATATTTGCCGGCCTTCTTATAGGTGTTGGCGGTACCGTTTATTTGAGAGTTGGAGGCCCCGTTGGAGCAATCATGTTTGCATTTGGCCTTTTGAGCGTTGTAATGTGCGGTGCACAGCTTTATACAGGGAAATCGGGATTTTTACCATATAGGGAATGGCCTAAACTTATTCTTATGATTCTTCTGAATGCGGTTGGCTGCCTTATTGCTGCATTCATGGCAAAATATGTTTCCAATGACACAGTTGCAACTAACCTGTCAGGCATTCTGAATGCCAGAAGTGCTGCCAGCTGGCACTCGTTGCTTGTAACATCAGCCGGTACGGGCATGATCATGACGCTTGCAGTATATGGAGCAAGGAAGAAACATTACCTTCCTTTACTTTTTGGTGTTCCTGTGTTTATCCTTTGCGGACTTCCGCACTGCGTTGCAGATGCATTCTACTATGCACTGGCAGCTCTTCAAGGGAATTGGGAATGGTGGATTCTTCCTGCATGGGGATGGGCTATTCTCGGTAACTACATAGGATGCAATCTTCCAAGGTGGTTCATGGGTGAGTTATTTGTAACTGAAAACTGAAAAAAATAAAATATGGTAACTTTCACCCTGGCACTTCTGGCACTTATTGGTGGTTATATAATTTACGGATCATATATAAACAGAATATTTGGTCCCGACGACCGAAAGACCCCTGCACTCACCAAAACCGACGGAGTGGACTTCATACCACTCCCTACATGGAAAATTTTCATGATCCAATTTTTGAACATTGCAGGACTTGGTCCTAT
>JAZRJO010000402.1:0-9141 GCA_045645825.1 Acetatifactor sp.
CTTAGTACGAGAGGACCGGGATGGACGGACCACTGGTGTATCTGTTAGGTATCAGACCTATGGCAGAGTAGCCAAGTCCGGACGGGATAAACGCTGAAGGCATCTAAGCGTGAAGCCCCCCTCAAGATGAGATATCCAGACAGAAATGTCTAAGACCCCTTGAAGACGACGAGGTAGATAGGAATAAGGTGTAAGCACAGTAATGTGTTCAGCTGATATTTACTAATCGGTCGAGGGCTTATCCTGAAGGCTGGAAAGATGACTTGTGAGTTTAAGAGAATTCAATGTTCGGTTTTGAAGGTACAAATATGTACTCAAATGGCCCAGTGGCTCAGTTGGTTAGAGCGTCGCCCTGTCACGGCGAAGGTCGTCGGTTCGAGTCCGATCTGGGTCGTTACAATCACTATAGTGGTTGTGCCACAATAGAATGGGGTCTTAGCTGAGGTGGGAGAGCATCTGCCTTACAAGCAGAGGGTCATAGGTTCGAGCCCTATAGGCCCCATTTCTTCTTTAAAAGTTGTTGGCAATATAAATTTGGTATTTATGCCGATGTGGCTCAATTGGCAGAGCAGCTGATTTGTAATCAGCAGGTTATCGGTTCGAGTCCGATCATCGGCTCTGTGGTATAAAATACCATATGGATGGATTCCCGAGTGGCCAAAGGGGACAGACTGTAAATCTGCTGCAAATTGCTTCGGTGGTTCGAATCCACCTCCATCCATTGCAGGTTGGAATAAAAATATTCCGGTTGCATATAATAATTATATAACGCGGGGTGGAGCAGTCTGGAAGCTCGTCGGGCTCATAACCCGAAGGTCATAGGTTCAAATCCTGTCCCCGCTACTAAGACGTAAGTCTAAATGCCCAGATAGCTCAGTTGGTAGAGCAGAGGACTGAAAATCCTCGTGTCGCTGGTTCGATTCCGGCTCTGGGCATTTTGAATGCCTTTTTTGGACAAATATATGGAGCATTAGCTCAGTCGGTAGAGCACTTGACTTTTAATCAAGTTGTCCGGGGTTCGAATCCCCGATGCTTCACTAGTAAAAATTTTTAATAAATTAAGCGAATGCAGTTTTGCTTTCGCTTTTTTTGTGTTATACTGTTGTGGAGTATAAATTATAATATTTACAGAGGGAGAAAGTCATGAGTGATACAATGGAAACAAACGAGGAACAGAAAAAAAGAAAAAAAAAGAAGTGGAGCATTGTTGCCATTATTTCTGCTGTAGTCTTTTTATTATTGGCAACTTTAGTTGTGGTATATTTTCGTGTGGCAGACTATTATAAAACTCATTTTTTGCCGGGAACTACCATAAATGGCATTGTTTGTGACAAAATGGACATAGGGGAAGTGTCCGCACTGTTAGAATCACAGCCTTTGACATACAATCTGTCCGTGACCGGATATGGGGATGAAGAGTTGGGTAGTCTGGATGAAAAGGATATCGGTCTTAGGTATGTAAGTACATTGGAGAGTGTTGAGCATATATTTGAGTATCAGAATCCTTTGTATTGGCCCCTTGCTTATGTAGGAACATATGAGAGCAGCCATGATCTGACATATGGTACTGAGTATGACAAAGAGTTGGTGATACAGAGTATCAATGAATGGGATATTTTCAAAGAAGATCAGATGGAACCACCCAAGAATGCTTATATCAGTGAGTATCAGTCGCAAATAAAGGGATATGAGATTATTCCTGAGTCTTTGGGCAATGCTTTGGATGTGGTGAAGGTGAAGGAAATGATTGTTCGTGCTGTGGAGGAGCGTGCAGAGCAATTGGATCTGGAAAAGGAAGGTTGTTATATTTTGCCTGAAATTACAGTTGATCATGCCGGATTAAAGGCAAAGTGTAAGGAGCTGAATCTGTTACTTTCCGCACAGATTGTGTATGATTGGAATGGTACTGAGGTGATCTTGGACGGTGAAACCATAAAAGATTGGATAAAAGACCAGGAAGTGGTGGGACCGGAGGGAGATTATAAGGCAGAAGTTGTTTTGGATGAAGAGGCGGTGGCGGCGTATGTGGCTGTCCAGGCCAAGAAATATGATACTTATGGAAAACACCGCGAGTTTACCACTGCATTGGGAAAGACCATAACAGTCTTAAATGGCGGTTATGGTTGGAAAACAGACAGGGAGAAGGAGACACAGGAACTTCTTGCACTGATAAAAGAAGGTGCAGTGACAAAGAGAGAGCCGATTTATCGGGTGAAAGCGGCACAGAAGGGCACTGATGATATTGGATCCTCCTATGTGGAAATAGATTTGTCTAATCAGCATTTGTATGTGCATTGGAAGGGCGAGATTGTTCTGGAGACGGATTTTGTTTCAGGCGATATGTCAAATGGCAACACAACGCCCGGTGGCTTGTATCGACTTACTTACAAGACTACAAATGCAGTACTTCGTGGTAGGGATTATGTGACTCCGGTATCTTATTGGATGCCTTTTAACGGCAATATTGGCATGCATGATGCTACCTGGCGCAGTGAGTTTGGTGGAAATATTTTCATGACCAATGGGTCGCACGGCTGTATTAACCTTCCGCTGGATAAGGCGCAGGCTATTTACGGCTATGTTTCCACAGGTTTTCCTATTATTTGTTATTATTATTAAAGATGTTATTGAGGAAAGATGAATAATGAGTTTGGCAAACTTGTTGAAAGAATATGGAAAGTCAGATTACTATCCACTCCATATGCCCGGACATAAGAGAAGACTATATGGTGAGCTGCCGCAAGAAGTTGTTGGAATGGACATTACAGAAATAGATGGTTTTGATAACTTGCATCAGGCAGAGGGCATTTTGAAGGAAATGCAGTCATATGCTGCAGGGCTTTATGGTGCGGACGAAACATTTTATTTGGTAAATGGCAGTACCTGTGGCATATTGAGCGCAGTCAGTGCAGCTGTATCGGAAGGCGGTCACATTCTCATGGCAAGGAATTGCCATAAATCAGTGTATCATGCCTGTTATTTGAGAAAGTTAAAGATATCTTCCTTATATCCTCAAGTAATGGAGTCATATGATATTTGTGAACCCATTACTTGTGAACAAGTGCAACATGCGTTGGAACAGGAGAGGGACATTGACGCAGTGCTCATTGTATCTCCCACATATGAAGGCAGGATCGCTGATGTTAAGAGTATTGCCCGTGTGGTTCATGAAAAGGGAATTCCACTGATCGTGGATGAAGCACACGGTGCACATTTGGGATTTTGGGAAGGATTTGAAGAGAATAGTTGCAGGCAAGGAGCTGATTTGGTCATTCACAGTGTCCACAAGACACTGCCGGCTATGACCCAGACTGGGCTTTTGCATGTGAATGGACCCTTGATCGACAGAAATCAGTTAAAGAGATTTTTGCATATTTATCAAAGCAGCAGTCCATCCTATGTATTGATGGCCGGAATAGAAAATGCGTTGCGTCAGGTGGATGAAAAACGCAAGGAGCTTTTTACAAACTTTATCCACAATTGGAAGAGGATGTGTCAGGATTTGTCCACGATGAAGAATCTTTCCATCCTTAGTCCGGAGAAAAAGCAGGATATTGGCAAATTATTGGTCTCTGTGAAAAAAACAGGTTTGTCAGGACAGCAATTATATGATATGCTATTACAGGAGTATCATTTACAGTTGGAAATGGCAACTTCAACTTATGTACTTGCCATGTTCACGGTAGGTGACTCGGTGGAAGGTTATGAGAGGATGACCAAGGCTCTTCTGGAGATTGACAAAAAAGTGACACAGGCGGATGTGGGAAGATCTGACGATGTACTTGGGAAGGAAGCATGGCACCGTGCGGAGTTTACAGAGAAGCACGAGAGTATCTCATTTTACAAGGCTTGGGACATGGAAACCGAATATTGGCCGTTATCTCTGTGTCAGGGGAGAACAGCAGGAGAATTTATTAATCTGTATCCTCCGGGGATTCCCATGATCGTACCGGGAGAGCGGATTGATGAAGATTTGATATATCAGATCAGTGATTGTCTGCAGAAGGGACTTTCTGTGCAGGGAGTAAGGCAAGTGGATGGAGAGATTTATCTGTCAGTGCTTAGGACACAAGAAATATGTAGCCGTTAAAATAAAACAGAAAGGATTGTAAAATGAGGAAGACCAAAATTATCTGTACGATTGGACCAGCCAGTGAAAGTGAAGAAAAGTTAAGTGAGCTAATGCTGGCGGGGATGAATGTGGCAAGATTTAATTTTTCTCATGGAACCCACGAAGAACAGAAGATAAAGTTTGAGCGTCTGGACCGGGTCAGAAAGGAATTGGGACTTCCGGTGGCTACATTATTAGATACAAAAGGGCCGGAGATCCGTTTGAGAAAATTTGAGGGCGGTAAGGCAGAGCTGAAGGCAGGGCAGGTCTTTGTGCTGACCACAGAGGAGATATTAGGAAATGCGGGGAGAGCTTCGATTTCCTATAAGAACCTGAAAAATGACATTTCTGTGGGAACGACCATTTTGATCGATGACGGACTGATTGAAATGACAGTGGAAGCTATTAAAGGAGAAGAAATCATTTGTCGGGTGCTTAATGACGGAGTCGTTTCCGATCGAAAGGGTCTAAATGTGCCGGGCGCTATTTTGTCTATGCCTTATATTAGTGAAGTAGACAGAGCAGATATTGAATTTGGCATAGAGATGGGATTTGAGTTCCTGGCAGCATCATTTGCAAGAACAAAAGAGGATATTCTAGAGGTTCGCCGTATTCTGAAAGAGTATAACAGTAATATGAAGATCATAGCCAAGATCGAGAATATGCAGGGCATTGAGAATCTTGCTGAGATCTTAAGTGTGTCTGATGGTGTAATGGTTGCCAGAGGGGACATGGGCGTAGAAATTCCATTGGAAGAAGTTCCGGTGGCACAAAAGAAGATGATTAAGATGGCAGTTGCTAGGGGCAAGCATGTGATCACAGCCACACAGATGTTGGAATCCATGATTAAGAATCCCAGGCCTACCAGGGCGGAGGCAACTGACATAGCCAATGCTATTTATGATGGTACTACAGCCATCATGCTTTCCGGGGAAAGTGCAGCCGGAATGTATCCCGTAGAGGCGGTTAGGACTATGGACAGGATCGCCGCAAGTGCAGAGTGTGATATCGACTACAGAGGCCGCATGAACAATATTGGCATTGAAGCCAAGAAAGAGATTACCACAGCAATTGCATACGCCACCTGTACCACCGCTATGGATCTGGGTGCGGCAGCGATCATCACAGTGACCTTGTCCGGTTTTACGGCAGAGGCAATTTCCAGATATAAGCCTTCCTGTCCCATCATCGGATGTACGCTGGATACTACAGTATGCAGACAGTTGAATCTTCTGTGGGGTGTTAGTCCTCTCTTGATGAAGCAGGAAAGCAATACGGAAGAGTTGTTTGCCGGTGCCATCGCAGAAAGTAAGAAGGCGGGTTATATAAAGGCAGGAGACATCGTGGTGATCACAGCCGGTGTACCGTTGGGGGTTGCCGGTAAGACAAATATGATAAGAGTAGTAGAGGTTGAGTAATATCATGGGCAGGATCATATATCTATGTGGGAAAAGCTCCAGCGGGAAGGATACGATTTTTCGAGAGCTTTTAAAGAGGGGTACTTGTAAGCTTCGCACGATAGTACCCTATACCACTCGCCCGGTCAGGGCAGGTGAGCAAAATGGCAGAGAGTATTTTTTTACGAATGAAGAAGGTTTTCAGAAGCTTCTCGCACAGGGTAAGATCATAGAGCATAGAGAATATGATACGATTCATGGTCTCTGGCGTTATTTTACTGTGGATGACGGCCAGATTGATCTGTCAAAGGACGATTATATTGTCATCGGGACCCTGGAAGGCTATGAGAAAATGAGAGTTTATTTCGGGGATGAGGCTCTGTTGCCGGTGTTGATCGAGCTGGATGATGGAGTGCGGCTGCAGAGGGCACTTGACAGAGAGCGCCGGCAAAAAAAGCCACGCTATGAAGAGATGTGCAGAAGATTTCTGGCTGATAGCCGGGATTTTTGTGAAGAGAAGATACAGGAAGCCGGAATCACCAGAAGATTTTATAATCAAAAGTTGCTTACTTGTCTGGAGGAAATTGAAACTTATATAAAAGGTGGGTGATACATATGGCAGGATTTCGGGATATTGTGGGTCAAGATCAAATCAAGGAACATTTGCAGAATGCGCTTATGGGCAAGAAAATCTCCCATGCATATATCATAAACGGAGAGAAGTCTTCCGGCAAGGAATTTATAGCAAATGTTTTTGCGATGTCTCTTCAGTGTGAGAAAGAAGGCGCAGAACCTTGTCAGGAATGTCGTTCCTGTAAGCAGGCCCTGAGTGCCAATCAGCCGGATATCATTAAAGTTCTGCATGAGAAGCCGGGCACCATCAGTGTGGATGATATACGTACACAGATCAATCATGATGTGGCCATTAAGCCCTACAGCAGTCCTTACAAGGTCTATATTGTGAATGAGGCAGAGAAGATGACGCCCCAGGCTCAAAATGCGCTGTTAAAGACTCTGGAGGAGCCACCGGAGTATGCGGTGATCCTGCTGCTTACGGCCAATGTAAATTCTCTCTTACCCACCATTCTCAGCAGATGTGTGGTGCTTAACATGAAGCCGGTATCGGACCGGCTGGTGAAGAAATATCTGATGGAGCAGCTTAAGGTGCCGGATTACAAAGCAGAGGTCTGTGTGGCCTTTGCCAGAGGTAATGTGGGAAAGGCCAAAGCCCTGGCCTCCAGTGAGGATTTTGAGAATGTAAAGAACGAAGCTTTGTCATTGTTAAAATACATCAGAGATATGGAGCTTTATGAGATTGTGGCCGCCATTAAGAAGATCAATGATTATAAGTTGGATGTAAATGATTATTTGGATATCATGGCAATCTGGTATCGGGATATTCTTCTTTTCAAAGCCACAAAGGATGCGAATCTTCTGGTGTTTCGGGAGGAGTTACAGGCCATTCGAAAGGTTGCAGGGCGTAGCAGTTATGAAGGCATCGAATCTGTCATCAAAGCATTGGAGAAGGCCAAGAGCCGCTTGAATGCCAATGTAAATTTTGACTTGACTATGGAATTGTTATTATTAGAAATCAAAGAAAACGGCTAAGAGCCGGGGAGGTATATAGATGATCAAAGTAGTAGGAGTGAGATTTAGAACAGCAGGAAAGATTTATTTTTTTGATCCTGTGAGATTTGAGATAAAAAAGGGAGACAATGTGATCGTAGAGACTGCCAGGGGAATTGAATTCGGTACAGTGGTAGGAGAGATCAAGGAAGTAGAAGATGATAAGGTGGTACAGCCTTTAAAGCCTGTTCTTCGTATCGCCAGCGAACGTGATAAGGAGCAGGAAGCTGCCAATAAGATAAAAGAAAAGGAAGCGTATCAGATCTGCCTGGAGAAAATCCGTGAGCATGGACTGGAAATGAAGCTGATCGATGCCGAATATACATTTGACAATAACAAAGTATTGTTTTACTTTACGGCAGATGGCCGCATTGATTTTCGTGAGTTGGTAAAGGATCTGGCAAGTGTGTTTAAGACCAGGATCGAGCTGCGTCAGATCGGTGTCAGAGATGAGACCAAGACCATGGGTGGTATTGGCATCTGCGGAAGAGTATTGTGTTGTCACAGCTACCTGTCTGATTTTATCCCTGTCTCTATCAAGATGGCAAAAGAACAGAATTTGTCCCTGAATCCCACCAAGATATCAGGTGTCTGCGGACGTTTGATGTGTTGTCTGAAGCATGAGGAAGAGACTTATGAGGAGTTGAATCGCAAGCTCCCTTCTGTGGGAGATGTGGTGATGACCCAGGATGGGTTGAAGGGTGAGGTGCAGAGTGTAAATGTGCTGCGTCAGCTGGTCAAAGTGATCGTGGAAGTAGGGGATGAAAAAGAAATCAGAGAGTATGAGACGGACAAGCTTGCTGTTAAGAAACGTCATGGTAAGAAGGATAAAGGAGAGAGCGGCATAGAGGAAAGAGCTTCAGAGGAGTTGTCAAGAGAAGAACTGAAGGAGCTGGAAATGCTTGAGAAGCAGGAAGCCTTTGATAGTCAGGAACAGGAGACAGGGCCTGCACAGCATCCTGAGCGCGGAAGCCGTGGAGAAAAGGGTGGTCGTTTTGAGAAAGGCAATCGTCCGGACAGAGGCAATCGAGGTGAAAAAGGTGAGAAGCAGGACCGTGGACCCCGTCAGGACCGAGGAACCCGCCAGGAACGTGTAGACCATGGGGAGAAGGGAGCTCATCCGGATCGCAGCGAGCGTTCTGCCAGGGGAGGTCGGGACCGTAATCGTAATCATCACCACAACCAAACGATGCAGCAAGAGAAAACAGAGCGCCCGGAGCGCAGAGAAAGGCAGGAAGGAAAGCCAAGACGCCATGACAATCGTACTGAAAGAAAATGAACGTCTGGATGAATTGCAGAGAAATGGCTATCAGATCATACAGAATCCGGAAAAATTCTGTTTTGGGATGGATGCTGTACTGTTGTCAGGCTTTGCTGTTGCCAGAAAAGGAGATCAGGTGCTGGATATGGGTACAGGCACCGGTATCATTCCCATTTTGATGGAGGCCAAGACCCAGGCGGCCCATTTTACAGGATTGGAAATACAGGAAGAAAGTGCTGACATGGCCAGAAGGAGTGTGGCACTGAATGGTCTGACAGATAAGATTACTATTGTGACCGGAGATATCAAGGAAGCGGGCAGTATTTTGTCGTCTGCTTCTTTTGATGTGATCACCTGCAATCCACCTTATATGATCGGGCAGCACGGGTTGACCAATCCCGATGTTCCGAAGGCCATTGCCAGGCATGAACTGCTTTGTACCTTGGAGGATGTGGTAAGTCAGGCGGCACAGTTGTTAAAAAGCGGCGGACATTTTTACATGGTGCATCGTCCTTTTAGGCTGGCGGAAATCATGATCACTATGGCTAAGTACAAGCTGGAGCCCAAGAGAATGCAGCTGGTCTATCCCTATGTGGACAAGGAGCCCAATATGGTGCTGATCGAAGGTGTCAGAGGAGGACGTCCGCGGATGACCGTAGAAAAGCCATTGATCGTATATAAGGAGCCGGGTGTATATATGCCGGAGATTTACGAGATTTATGGGTATTGACAGGAGGAGCAATATG
>JAZRJO010000403.1:0-4445 GCA_045645825.1 Acetatifactor sp.
ACTTTTAATTTACAAGTTCTTGAAGTAAATGCACTGCTGTAAGCGCAAAGTGCGTGAGCCGCCATATGATCTGCAGTGTGGGAGAAGGTTTCAGACAAGGAGCAGATCATGAAGAAGAAACAGGAAATCAGAACAAAACAAAACAAAGAAAATGTACCAAACAAGCCTTACGAGAAATTTCTTGCCTACGGGCCAGAGCATCTGACAGAAAGTGAATTGTTGGCCATCATTCTGCGCACCGGTACAAGCAATACCAGTGCGGTGGAATTGGCAGAGCAAGTGCTTGAACTGGCCAAACCGCCAAGGGAAGGATTGCTCGGGCTATATGACATCACTTTAGAGGAATTGATGCAGGTTCGGGGCATTGGGGAAGTGAAGGCTGTGAAGTTAAAGTGCCTGACAGAGCTTTCCATGAGGATCAGCAGAGCTACTGCAAGTGAGAGAATGCAATGCAGCGACTCTGGTTCTGTTGCGGATTATTTTATGGAGCAGCTCAGACACAAGGACACAGAATGCGTGATGTTGGTCTCATTGGATGTAAAAGGACAAATTCTGAAAGAGACCTTACTATCAAGCGGAAGTGTCAGAATGTCACTGATCTCTCCAAGAGAAATTTTTCTGGAGGCGCTGCAGGATAAAGCAGTGAATATTATATTGGTTCACAATCATCCAAGCGGTGATCCCACACCCAGTGAGGCAGATCTTGTGCTGACACAGAGTGTGAAAGAAATGGGCGATGCTCTGGAGATTCCGTTATTGGATCATATTATTATAGGCGACAACAGATACACCAGTTTTAAGGAATCAGATTTACTTTAGAAAGGAGCTGAAATTTTGGCTATTAACGCATTCGGTATCGATTTGGGTACCAACAACATCAAAATTTATTGCAAGAACGACGATAGTATCATGGTGGAGAAGAATATGATCGCCATTGAGAATAAGAATACCTTATTTGCTTATGGCAACTCCGCTTTTGAAATGTATGAGAAAGCACCGGGAAATATTCATATTTCTTTTCCTTTGTCCAATGGAGTCATTGCGGACATTAAAAATATGGAGACTCTGATCAAGTATTTTGTGACAGATCTCCAGAAAGGGAATGTGAAGCCTGCAGATTATTATGTGGCAGTTCCCACGGATGTGACTGAGGTGGAGAAGCGTGCATTTTACGATCTGATCAGGGATGCCAATGTCAAAGCCAAGAAGATCATGGTGGTAGAGAAGGCCGTTGCAGATGGTCTTGGTCTTGATATTGACGTGAAGAACTCCCAGGGTGTACTGGTGGTAAATGTAGGCTATGAGACCACGGAAATCTCTATCTTGTCTCTGGGTGGTATTGTGTTAAGCCGCCTCATTAAAGTGGGTGGTGCTAAATTTGATGAAGCTATCAGAGCGGCAGTGCGCAGAGAGTTTAGTCTGATCATCGGCGGTAAGACGGCGGAAGCAGTTAAGATTGCCTTAAACGAGCTGGATCCTGACAGCAGGGGGGCAGTGGTATACGGAAGAGATATCGTGACAGGGCTTCCTGTGGAGAGAGAGATTCCTACGAAGCTGGTGGATGAGTGCCTGGAAGAGCATTTTCATACCATTGTAGACAATGTAAAAGTGATCTTAGAGAGGACTCCGCCTGAGCTGGCTGCAGATATTTACAGGAACGGTCTCTACCTGACAGGAGGTGCATCCCAGGTAAATCACTTGGCAGAGCGTCTGGCCATCGGTACCGGACTAAGGGTTAATATGGCGCAGGATCCTATCGCAAGTGTGGCACTTGGTCTTGCCAAGATCATTAAAGAAGATAATTATAAAACAGTAGCATATGCAATTGAAGGGATGAGTAGATGAGTCCGATTGTAAAAAGAAAAGGGGAAAGAAATATTTTGCCCGGTAAATATGTGCTTTTGGGTCTGACCATTATTTGTTGCCTTATGATGCTTCTGACTTTTGGCACAAATCTGTTTAACCGGCCTTTGAATACTGTGGTCGGTTATGTGGTAGTACCGTTCCAACAGGGTATCAGTAAGGCCGGACAGTGGCTTTCTAACCGTTCTGAGGAGCTGGTTTCCATCAGGCAGCTTCTGGACGAGAATGCCGGCTTGAAGGAGCAGGTGGCTGAATTGACGGCTCAGAACACCATTTTACAGCAGGAGAGATATGAACTGCAGTCACTGCGGGAGCTTTTTGAACTGGATGACCGTTACACTGATTATGAAAAGACAGGTGCAAGGATCATAAGCAGAGATTCCGGAAATTGGTATTCCAGTTTTACCATCGATAAGGGATATCAGGACGGACTTAAGGTTGATATGAATGTGATCGCCGGCGGCGGACTGGTTGGAAGGATATCTTCCGTAGGTCCCAACTGGTCGAAAGTGACGTCTATCATTTCCGACAATTCCAACGTAAGCGGTGCAGTTCTGGCTACGGGAGATAAACTTATGGTGTCGGGAGATCTGAAGCTTATGGCAGATGGTGTCATCAGCTTTAGCCAGCTGCTTGACAGCGAAGAAAAGGTTTCTGAGGGTGATAAGGTTGTGACTTCCAATATCAGTGACAAATATCTGCCCAATATATTGATCGGATATATTCATACTATGAATCGGGATGCCAACAATCTGACTAAATCAGGTTACATAACACCGGCAGTTGATTTCGAGCATCTTGATGAAGTGTTGATCATTTTAGAGCAGAAGCAGCAGATCAATGAAGACGAGGCGCTTAAATGAAAAGAAAGATCCTATTGACAATCACGATATTGATTTGTTTTGTATTACAGTGCACAGTATTTAGAAGCCTTGCGTTTGGCGGCATCATACCGAATCTGATGATCATTCTTACTTCCTCTTTCGGATTTATGAGAGGGGAGAGAGAAGGCCTGATCATCGGTTTTATCTGCGGGCTTTTATGTGATATTCTCCATGGGGATATTCTGGGTTTTTATGCGCTGGTGCTGATGTACATTGGATTTATCAACGGCAAATTCTGCAGACTTTTTTATCCGGAGGATATCAAGCTGCCTATTGCACTGATCGTTGTCAGTGATCTGACTTATGGGATCATTTGCTATACTCTGCAGTTTTTGCTGCGAGGAAAATTTGATTTTCCTTACTATTTTACAAAAGTCATATTGCCGGAGGCGGTATATACCATTATAGTGACAATATTTATCTATCCGGTAGTGTTAAAAATGAACAGTTGGCTGGAAAGCAAGGAAAAAAGGAGCGAACAGAAATTTGTTTGATGAATTAAAAGAGCGTATTCTGAATATTGTGACCAGCAGACTTACGGTTCTGGCCGTGGTCTTCCTGATTCTGGGGGGCATCCTGATCTACCGCTGCTTTGATCTGCAGATTGTAAATGGACAGGAGTATCTGGATGAGTTTATCTTAAAGACGGAGAAGACTAGGAGCATTGCCAGTACCAGAGGGCGTATTCTGGATCGTAACGGTGTGGTCCTGGCAGACAATAAGCTGGCATATTCTGTGAAGATAGAAGATGTCTATGAGTCCGGAATGAGTGCTTCTGCCAAAAACAGGCTGCTGAATGAGAATATTTATAAGCTGATCAAGATGATCGAGAAGAACGGTGACAGCGTGATCACGGATTTTAATGTGGTCATTGATGAGAACGGAGAGTTTGCATTTAATGTTGAAGGAACCAAGCGCCTTCGCTTTCTGGCAGATATCTATGGCGAGTCGTACATAGATGATCTGGAGGAGAATCAGAGGAATGCCACCCCGGAGGATGTGATCAATTTTCTGGGCGGCAAAGGCTCCGGTGGCTTTCGCATCGGAGACTATGAAGTGGAAGGTGACACTTCCAGCACTTTTGTGGTAGGAAAAGGATATACCAAGGAAGAACTATTGCAGTTGATCACCATCAGATATGCCATGAGACTTACTTCTTACAGAAAATACGTAGGTACTACTGTTGCCCGGGATGTCAGTGATAAGACGGTGGCTGTGATCATGGAGAATATGGATCAGCTGGTGGGTGTCAGTATCGAAGAGGATACAGCCAGGCAGTATCACGAAAGTGAATATTTTGCACAGCTTTTGGGGTATACAGGCAAGATTTCTTCAGATGAACTGACAGAATATAATGCCAGGGATCTGGAGGAAGGCGGCGATGGAGAACGCTACACAATCAATGATGTGGTAGGAAAGAGTGGCATCGAAGCCTACCTGGAGACGAGTTTACAGGGAGAGAAGGGCAGTGAGAAGCTGGTAGTGGACAACCTGGGTAAGACCATTTTGGTGAAAGAACGGGTGGAGCCTAAGGCTGGCGAAGATGTGATTTTGACCCTGGATGCGGAGCTTCAGATGGCTGCATACCAGATCCTGGAGCAGGGAATCGCCGGCATTGTGTCAGATAAGATTATCAATGCCAAAGAGTATAATGCGGCATCCGGATCCAGTAATAAGGATATTAAGATTCCTATTTAT
>JAZRJO010000404.1:0-7723 GCA_045645825.1 Acetatifactor sp.
ACTTGCCACTATGTATTCCACTGCGTAAGCTGCACTTTCCCCCACCTTACGGTCGATAGGAAGCCCGGGAAATTCACCATTTACGGCGATGGCCTTGATCTCATAGATGCATTTGACCAGCCGATCATCCAAAGATGGGGCGCACAAAGCTCTCAGTGACTGGTAGAGCAGTTTCAACATCTGTCGTTCGTCATTATTCTCTCTAGTATAATAATCTGCCAATTCTGCAAAATACATCCCATAATAAGCGCCGATATAGTCTGTGCGAAGCTCTTCAAAATAATTCTGAATGTCAGCTTCGGCAACTGTATAAGAGTTCTTACCTTCATAAAGTTTAAAAATACCAAAGGAAAAAGGGTTGGTGGCTGCTGCCATTTTACTGCCGGGCTTTCTGGCCCCTCTGGCAAAGGCTGCTATTTTCCCTCTTTCCTTGGTCAGCAGGCAGATGCGCCTGTCGTATTCACCGACAGGCATCTGTCTTAGGATCATTCCTGTTACACATATAAATTCCTGCATTGTGCCGGACTCCCGCATCTAACGTCTTTACTTCTTCACACTCCCGATTTTCCTGCTTTGCATAAGCCAGATAATCGTCTATCTTTCCTGTATGAGTAAATTGCTGCCAGTAATTCAATGATTTCATCTGCTTCCCCCGTTTCGTATGGTGTTCACAGTGCCTTCACACATAAGTCATACGATTAGGGTTCGCTTTTTTTATTTTTCTATGCATCCATATTTTGCTATGCACATATCTCTATGCATCCATATCTTTGGGATTATATCCAAAATTCTTTAAGAGGAAATCACTGTCTCTCCAATCTTTCTTTACCTTCACCCAAAGCTGCAGATCTACCTTACTTTCCAACATATCTTCGATTTCGGGGCGGGCCTTGGAACCGATTTTTTTAAGCATCTGTCCACCTTTACCGATGACGATACCCTTGTGTGAATCCCGTTCACAGACGATGGTTGCCTCAATATCCCAGATACTCTTACGCATCTTCATCTGTTCAATGCTGACCGCAATACCATGTGGGATCTCCTCTTCTAAAAGCCTAAGAGCCTTTTCCCGGATCAGCTCTGCTACGATCTGGCGCATGGGTTGGTCAGTGACCGTGTCCTCATCATAAAAGGCCGGACCATAGGGCAGATATTTCAAAATGCACTGAATCAACACCTCTGTATTGTTTCCTTTCAGAGCAGACACCGGCACAATTTCCTGAAAATCCATTTCCTTTCTATAGGTGTCAATATATTCCAGCACTTCATCCCTTTTCACAGTATCGGTCTTATTGATGACCAGGATCACCGGTGTCTTTACCTTCTTCAGCTGTTCGATAATGTGGCGTTCTCCGGCACCGATGAAGTTGCTGGGCTCTACCAGCCACAGGATCACATCCACCTCATTTAAAGTCCGCTCAGCCACATTTACCATGTAATCGCCCAACTTATTCTTGGACTTATGGATTCCGGGTGTGTCAAGAAACACAATCTGTCCTTCCGGCAGCGTGAGAACCGTTTGAATACGGTTACGCGTGGTCTGGGGCTTATTGGACGTGATGGCGATCTTCTGCCCGATTAGATGATTCATCAGCGTGGATTTTCCCACATTGGGTCTTCCGATCAACGTTACAAAGCCGGATTTGTATGATGGATTTTCACTCATTTTCCTTATCCTCCACCGAAGTACTGCCTGACATGTTCATTGCAGCCTTCTTAATCTTATTCTTTACCCAATGTCTTCGGATCAGTAGTACAAATACGATGATGACTACTGCCCAGATCACAAGGAACGGACTGTTAACAGCCACCCAGATCACGATTTCCACGCTATCATCCTTAATACTTACCAGACTGTCCACAAAACCGCCGGAAATCTGCTCCCAGACAGTCTCTTCCTTCACAGGTGTCAATTCCTTCACCTCGTCGATCTCCAGATACACTGTACTGTAAGAAACCTTGTTGTCGTATGTACGAAGCTGTGATTCCATGCTTTCGATCTGATACCGCACATCAGATAAACGCTTCTCGATGGTAATGATATCTTCCACACTCTGTGCCTTTTCCAAAAGCTCTAACAGTCGCTTCTGCTCCGTCTGCAGTGCTTCCTTGTGACTGCTCAGATCCACATAGGCAAGGGTCACATCATCCACCTTATCACTTCTGCGTACCACATTACTGATATTGGTCACTTCCGCCAAAAAACTTTCCAACTTATCCTCCGGCACGCGGATCGTCATGTTGGCATTCCTGCTATAAGACCTGCCGGAATAGATGCTGCCATTATAGGTATTCATATGCTCCACATACCCGCCACAAGCCTTGATCTGCTCGTTTAACCCCACAAGCATCTCATCATATTCCTTGGTCTCCACTGTCATCTCCACAGTCTTGATCAACTTCCTATTGGCGTCCGCCACCTGTGGCGCGGCACTGTCAGAGGATAGTCCCGCTTCCTTGTCCATCATCACAGACTCCGTCACCATGCCTATACCGGCATCTTCCTTTACCGCCTGATTCATAGCAGACTTCATCATGGTGGATCCGCATCCTGCCAGCATATTGACCAACATCACACACAATACACTAACCAATAATCTTCTCTTCATAAATACCTCCCTTTCCGTTACAATAAATTTTCTGTATGCAGGAACAACCCTTCAGCGTCCTTAATTTTCTCCCCATTACCCACAACGCACAGAAATTCATCCGCCATAAATGCACGGATATATTCAGCCAATTCCCTGATATCCTCAGGCTTTGCATTAAGAAGCTCATCCCTTTCCTTCTGCATGATCTCCTTGGTCAGCCCTGTCATATAGGCACTTAAGGAATTCAGCCCCTTGGCAGCCGGATTCATGGGTATATCCAGGTCGCTCACTGCACCGATGATATACTGAGTCATGGTACGTTCATCTGCCTCAAACTGCTCGATGGCCTCTGCTGCACGTTCATAGACGTCAATGGTTTTTAAAAGATTAGGATCTCTGTAAGACACAAAGTAGCAGTCCCCTGACTTTCCGAAGGTACACATACATCCGTAAGCGCCACCCTTCACTCTCACATTTTCCCACAGATAACCATATCCCATCAGCACCTTAAGAGCCTTCAATGTGCCTTTATAAGAAAGCCCTTTTTTGCGGAAATTGCCTGCACGGCACACATACTGCACCTGACCGGAGGTCTTAAAGCCTTCATTGCGCTTTTCCACACGAGGCACAAACCGCCCTTTCTCCACAGGAGTAGTGTACAGCTTCTCCTTCAAGGCTCTCACCGGCTCCTCTAATAGTGCCAGTCCATCCCTGCTTCCTACGAAATCCACCATCAGATTCTCGGGCCGAAAGATCATCCGGCTAAGCTCTGACAGCTTCTGAACCAACTCCTCTTTCCTCTCCTCAAAATGGCCTTCCAGTTCACTGATCAATCTGTACAAAGGCACACCGGATAACATTTCACTGATCACACCGGTGCTGCTTCCATAGGAAAGAGCCCTGCCGGCAGCCACACTGTGGCCGGAATGCATCATCTGTGACTGCATCCTTGATTTGCCTTCTGCCAAAATCTCATAAAGACGCTTGGCATCCGTAAAATCACTGGTGAAGATCACTTCCTCCATAAACCCTATAGCCTTTTTCAGATTCTCATACAGTGCCTTCGTCTTAATCTCAAGGGTCACTGTATGATCATCCAAATCTTCTATACGGCTGTAGACATTATTCACTGCCGCCATACCGCCGGTCACCATATTCATCTCATTAAACAAGTCACTATAACTGTAATGCTCCGTATTCAAAAGTCCCAGACATCCCTTCAGGATTCCAATATAAGGGAAATGGCTCTCCGGGACCTCATTCATCTTGAAAATCAATCGTAAGTAGCCGATACCGTTGGTAAACAAATCATGGAACAGCACCTTTGTGTCTCCATCGGCATCTTTAAACCACACCTCTTCATTCACGAAATCAGCCGCTTCTTTTTTCATATCCTCTCTGGTCAGAAGGGGAAGCTTCTCTATATCTTCCTTGGCATCCTCAGCCTCCTGATAAGCTACAAGATTCTTGGCTTTTCTGATAATGTCCTGAATCTCCTCCGCACTAAGAGAAGCCTTTTTTGCTGCCATTTCTTCCTGAAACTGCTTCTCTCTTGCTTCCCCAAGTCCCTTCTTAGGAACCAAAACTACGATAGAACTATGGGGATTATCCAACAGGTAATCACAGATCAGCTGCTCAAAATAACCTTCCTCTACCTTCCGCCGCATCTTCGCAAAGGTATCATTGGCTTCCACATGAATAAAAGGCTGGGTGTCATCATAAAGCCAGCTGTCCAACATCTGCAGACCATACATAAGGCCCTTGGGATAAGCGCCAAAATCAGCTTCTCTATACTTAAACTCATAATAATTAATTCCTGCAAGCAGTGCCTTCTGATCAAGCCCCTTCTTAGCCAGGTCACCCAGCACCGACTGAATCGTTGACAGGAAAGCTTCCTCCTGGCACGTTTGTGCATGCTTTGCCACGATACTAAAATATGGTTGCAGTACACCATTATCATAAATACTGTGTACATCCTTACCGATCCCCTGATCGATCAGCGCCTGCTTCAAAGGAGCACCCGGTGCGGAACATAACGCATAATCCAGAATCTGGAAAGCCACATACAGATCCCTGTCAAGGCTGTCTCCCACAGACACATTATAAGAAAGATACGTACCTTCCTTCTCCTCTTCATCCTCTCCGATAGGATACTCTTTCACCACACGATTCACTTTATCAAAGCAAGGCTGGAGTGTCAGCCGGGAATCCACTTCCAGTGCATCGAAAGCTGACAGATAATGCTCGTCAATAAAGGCAAGCTTCTCTGCCATGTCCATATTACCGTACAGATAGATATAGCTGTTAGAGGGATGATAATATGTTTTGTGAAACTCTAAAAACTGTTCAAAGGTAAGCTTAGGGATCACATCCGGATCTCCACCGGATTCCACGCCGTAAGCAGTGTCCGGATAGAGTGAATTCATCAACTCTCTCTCAAACACATCATCCGGGGAAGAAAATGCCCCCTTCATTTCATTATATACCACACCGTTAATGGTCAGATCATCTTCCGGGCTTTCCATCTCATAATGCCAACCCTCCTGCATGAAGATCTGCTCCTTCTCATAGATATTCGGGTAAAATACTGCATCCAGATACACATGCATCAGGTTCTGGAAATCCTTGTCATTACAGCTTGCCACCGGATAGACAGTCTTGTCCGGATATGTCATGGCATTTAAAAACGTATTCAGAGAGCCCTTGACCAATTCCACAAAAGGATCCTTCACCGGAAATTCCTTGGATCCACACAACACAGAGTGCTCAATGATATGCGGTACACCTGTAGAATCCTTGGGGGGTGTACGAAAACCGATGTAGAATACCTTATTCTCATCATCATTTGACAACAATGCAATTCTGGCACCGGTCTTACGGTGACGCAGAATATAACTTTCACTGTTCAGATCCTCAATTCTTCTCCGGGCAACGACCTCATAGGCCTGCAACGCTTCTATCTTCATTCCCTTAATATTCCTCTCATTTTACTAAAACGTCA
This sequence comes from Acetatifactor sp., assembly GCA_045645825.1. Taxonomy (GTDB): domain Bacteria; phylum Bacillota; class Clostridia; order Lachnospirales; family Lachnospiraceae; genus Acetatifactor. Next base: position 5,593 of record JAZRJO010000404.1, read on the forward strand.
TAAGCGCCAGCTTACTACAGGAAATCTCCTGGATCACCACGCCTTTTTCCTCTTTCTCCTTAGGAGTCATCTTCACAAACTGCTCGATGGGCATGATCTTTGTAGTATACACCTCTTTTTCACGGCCGGTCAAACCTTTTTTCACTTCTATTACATTAAATTTTACCTTTAATTTGATATGCTTATATGTTTTGACCAATATGCCTTTATCAGCCAAATAATAGAGATGATTCTCCAGCGAGCTCTCCGGGTCCACATCCTGATAAACATAGCGTTCCACGATCAACCGGAATTTAAACGGTATTTCCTCGTTATCAATAATCTCTTCAAAAGTATATTTGGCTCCCAGATACAGTTGATACGTATCCTGCATCACATACTTATGATCCTCGTACACCTGTTTATTCATTTTGGTCTACCTCGATATACTCAATCTTGTTGCCGCTGATCCTGACAGCCTCCAGAATCTGTGCCACAGACAAGCCACTTTCCGAGGAGAGCTCCTCAGGGGTCACTTTTCTACGAAGCTCTTCTGAAAGCTCCCTGGCTTTTTCCATGACCTGATTCACCTTATCCACAGCCTTCTGGTCGATTTTTTCATTAGACGCATTCTCTGCAATATACGCTTCCATGGCATCCATGACCATCTTCATCAGCATCCCCTGAGCCTCTGTGGCATTCTCAAGACATCCCAGCATACCGGTACCTACTGCAAGTGCCACATTCCCTTCACCGATCAAATCTTCCAGGAATACCCCCTGTCCGGCATACAACTTGGCAATATCCACTACATCCTTCAGATATACTTCTGCCAGACGTCCCTGGGCGTAGCTCTCTCCTGCCATGGCAGACAAGGTAATGGCTTCCTTCTCACCTTCACTTACATCTCCCAGGATCTGAATCTCCTTAAGATAATCTTCCAGATAATCCTTCTCTTCATCGGTCAGATAATCATCTATATTCACCGGCTCATTAATGCCGACCTTATGCTTTACCAGATAATCAAACACCATCTGTAACTGTTCGTTGTCAAGCGAAAGGGGGGCAAAAGCTTCCTGCACCTGCTCTTCGCTGACACAATTTCCCTGCTCCTTGGCAAGCTTCTTTACCTGCTCTAAAGTCTTGGCAAACAATACTTCTTTATTCATCTCCGTTCTCCTTTACTTTATGTGCTCATGAGTAAACAAATGGTGCTGGCAGTATTCGTAGTTACCATTACATTTGGAGCAGAAGCGGAATTCCAGAGAAGGGTCATCTTCGTCTGTTCTTCCACAAATGGCACACTTATGCTTTGTCACACGGGTATTGCGCTTTACCTCACTGCGAAACTCCTGACGTCTCTTAGCCTGCTTCGGTGACATGGATAACCTTCCCCTTGAAGTGATCCAGAAAATCACAAAGTTCAGGAGGGAAGCCACCAGAGCGATACGGTAGAAAATATTGAACACTGTGCTTCCCACACCACCAAGTAACTGGATCAGTAAAAGCACTCCATAGGCCACGCCCATCCATTTCATTTTCACCGGGATCACAAACATCAAAAGTACCTGGGCATCCGGGAAGGTAGCCGCATATGCCAAGAAAATAGACATATTGATATAATACGTGCTAAACAGCGTGGAGGCAGTCTGTACCACCACCGGATTCACCTCTGTTCCCACACTCCGAGCGATCAGCCAGTAAATAAGCAGGGCCAGAAAGCTTCCGATGATGGTATACAGCATCCCCGAAAACAGATATACATTATACCTGTAGGTTCCCCAGATTCTCTCCAGGGAAGTACCCACACTATAATAAAAGAACAACATAATGATCGTAAACAGATCCAAACTGTCAGGTGGTATCAGTACCCAAGTCACCAGCCGCCACACTTGACCGTGCAGAATCGCATAAGGGTTCAATGTGAGAAGACTCACAATTCCCGGTGCTGCCACCTGGATGACATAACCGATCATGTAACAGACGATCAATACAAGAGACAAATTCCTTACCGCATATTTTCCAAACTTCCGTTCAAAATTACTCATTTTCAATAACTCCTTAAAATAGAATAAACATAGCTAGTAGTTATTATTTTACCATTCTCCGGGCCATAAGTAAACCAACTACTCTCATTTTTATGGAAAAAATA
>JAZRJO010000405.1:0-1877 GCA_045645825.1 Acetatifactor sp.
GGTAAGAATGGTCACATTGCAATCAGAACCAACTACATCGAGAGAGCAATTAACTATCTGGAGAATGTTGTGGGTGTAGAGTTCGACGAAGAGTCTGCCTAAAGGGACGCTAAGGGCGTTCTGAAGGCTATTTATCTGAAGGAAGAGATCGGCGGATTCGCTGTTCATCTTGTACAAAAGTAATAGAAAGGAATGAGACCAATGGCAAAAGTAATTACCATGGGTGAGATCATGCTTAGATTGTCCACCCCTAATTTTGAAAAATTTATTCAGGCTGATGAATTCGATGTATGCTACGGCGGCGGTGAAGCTAACGTGGCAGTATCTCTGGCTAACTATGGCCACGATGCAGAATTCGTAACAGCAGTACCGAACAACGAGATCGGTGAGTGTGCAGTAGCAGCTCTGAGAAAGTACAATGTAGGAACCAAGCACATCGCAAAATGCGGTGAGAGACTGGGTATCTACTTCTTAGAGTCCGGTTCTGCCATGAGACCTTCCAAGGTTGTATATGATAGAGCACATTCCTCTATCTCCACAGCAACCGAGGCTGATTTCGACTTTGACGCAATCTTCGCAGGTGCTGACTGGTTCCACTTCACCGGTATCACTCCCGCTGTATCCGATGCAGCAGCTGAGCTGACCGAGAAGGCCCTGATCGCAGCGAAGAAGCACGGTGTAAAGGTATCTGTAGACTTAAACTTCCGTAAGAAACTGTGGTCTTCCGAGAAGGCACAGAGAGTTATGACCAATCTGATGAAATATGTTGACGTATGTATTGGTAACGAAGAAGATGCAGAACTGGTTCTGGGCTTCAAGCCCGGTGAGACTGATGTGACCAGCGGTGAGCTTGAGCTTGCAGGTTACAAGTCCATCTTCGAGCAGATGGTTGACAAGTTCAACTTCGAATACTGCGTATCTTCCCTGCGTGTAAGCCGTTCCGCATCTGACAACGGTTGGTCTGCTTGCATCTACAGCAGAGACACCAAGGAGTTCTATCACTCCAAAGAGTACCATGTGCATCCTATCGTTGACCGTGTAGGCGGTGGCGACTCCTTCGCAGCAGGCGTGATCTGTGGCATGTTGGATGGTAAGGACTTTAAGGCTGCTCTGGAATATGGTGTGGCTGCTTCTGCATTGAAGCATACCATCCCCGGTGACTTTAACCTGGTATCTAGGAAAGAAGTTGAGACACTGGCTGGTGGAGATGCTTCAGGACGTGTGCAGAGATAATCATATGTAGAGTTGGAAATGTGCAGTAATCTAAAAAATAAATAATGAATTAATTAGACAGGCAAAGAAGCAGTGATGGCTTCGTTGCCTGTCTTTTGTATGCGCACCATGGGCGCACTCTAACGGGTGGAAGTTCCGAACAATCAATCAATTGAAGTAATAACATGTGCCTTACCTGTATTTCTCTGCCTGCAAGATAAACATCTCTGCATATTTCCCTTTTAGCGTCATCAAAGACTCATGATTTCCCTGCTCAATGATCTGCCCATCTTCCAGCATATATATCTTATCCACAAAACGTGTCGTAGACAAACGATGAGAAATGATAATAACAGTCTTATCCTCGGCAAGTTCAGTAACTGTTTTATTCAACTGGTACTCTGCGATAGGATCCAGTGCACTTGAAGGCTCATCTAAAATAATCACTCCCGAATCAGCATACAATACCCTGGCAAGTGCAATCTTTTGGGCCTCACCACCGGACAGATTAATACCATTGTCATCAAACTCCCTGGTCAGCTGTGTCTGATACCCTTTTGGCATAGACTGGAAACGCTCCCAGAATGCTACTTTTTTCAAGACTGCATCTGCCCTCTCTTCATCCAACTCCTGATCACTCATGTTCAGGTTAAGTCGGAGGCCAA
>JAZRJO010000406.1:0-1667 GCA_045645825.1 Acetatifactor sp.
CTTTTTTATCTTATTTTATTCTGATGATCTTGTTTGTGGCTGTTGCGGGTATCGGTGCGGCCATAGGAATTTACAAGCGTAAAAAGAAGAATGCAGAGCAGGAAGTATAATTATGATCACAACGATACTTTGGGATGTAGATGGTACTTTGTTAGATTTTCATTACTCGCAGAGGCATGCGCTTTACAAGTGTTTTCAGACGGCTGGGCTTACCATGACGGAGGAGATTCTTGAGAGATATTCTAAGATCAATGATTCCTATTGGAAACGGTTGGAGCTTGGAGAGATCACGAAGAAGCAGTTGTTGACCGGAAGATTTCAGACACTTTTTGAGGAGTATGGCATAGAGGGCGTGGACATATCTGCTTTTATGAAGGAATATCAGGAGGAACTTGGCAATGTGTTCTGCTATATTGACGATGCGCTCACTATTTGTAAGTCCTTAAAGGGCAGGGTGAAGCAGTATGTGATCACCAATGGCGTCACTTCTACCCAGAAGAATAAGCTGAATCTTTCAGGGCTGGCAGATTGTATGGATGGGCTGTTTATCTCTGAGGAGATTGGAACGGCTAAGCCGGGAAAAGCATTTTTTGATGCGGTTTTGGCCGCTGTGGAAGAAACAGATAAGAGCAAGATTCTGGTGGTGGGGGATTCCTTATCCAGTGATATTAAGGGCGGTGTGCTTGCGGGGCTTAAGACTTGCTGGTATCGGCCGGAGGGAGCAGATAATCACACGGAGTATCAGCCGGATTATCAGATAGATGATCTGCATCAAGTCTTTGATGTATTGGCATGCTAGACATGCTCATGTGTCTGCCCGAAAGGAGTGTACAAAATGGCAAAATCACCCAGACAAAAGATGAAGCTGCTTTTTCTTCTGCAAATGCTTGCTGAGAATACGGACGAGCATCATGTACTTACCACACAGGAGATCATTGATCGGCTGGAAGCCAATGATATTCATGCAGAGCGTAAGAGTATCTACGATGATATCAGGACGCTGCAGGATTTTGGTTATGATATTGTGCAGAATGCCAGCAGAAGTGGTGGCGGTTATTTTCTGGCGGGAAGAGAATTTGAACTGCCGGAGTTAAAGCTTCTGGTAGATGCTGTGCAGTCTTCTCGTTTTATCACCACCAGAAAATCCAGGGAGTTGATCCGCAAGCTGGAGCATATGGCCAGCCGGCATGATGCAGGGAAGCTGCAGAGGCAGGTGTATGTGGCGGGACGTATCAAGACGGAGAATGAGAGTATCTATTACAGCATAGATGCCATTCATAGAGCCATTCAGGAGAATCACCAGATTCGTTTTCCATACCTTGAGTGGACTTTGCAAAAGGAATTAAAACCACGTCCCGGGCGTGAGGCATATCAGGTCAGTCCCTGGGCGCTGATCTGGCGGGAGGAAAACTATTATCTGGTGGCCTTTGACAGTGTTTCGTCCATGATGAAGCATTATCGTGTGGACAAAATTGGTACCGTAGAGATACTGGACCTAACGAGGGAAGGGCATGAATGGGCAGAGCACCTTGACTTGGCCGCTTATGCAGACCGTACCTTTGGTATGTATGGAGGCAGACAGGAGGTTGTAACCCTGCGATTTCCGGACCGTTTGATCGGTGTGGTGATTGACCGGTTTGGTAAAGAGGTTGATATGATGCCTGCAG
>JAZRJO010000407.1:0-1968 GCA_045645825.1 Acetatifactor sp.
GTGAGAATTATTTTCATGTGCAGTTAAATGGCCGGGAAGTTGGTACGGTGTCTGAGCCCGGGGAAGCGCAGGAGTTGTTGATTCAGGCCAGGAAAGCGATTGCGGGCAAGGAAACAGAGATGGTGTTTTTAGAGGCAGAGCTTTCCTTAACGGGAGAAGAAGTGCTGTGGGGAGAGGTAGATGATAAGGATGTAATCAGGGAACGGATGGAGGCTGTGCTTGCAGATGCTGTTCAGGATACAATGCACAGGTCTTATACGGTGAAGATAGATGAATATACAGTGAACTTAAGCAGCTTAGATGAGGTGGATGCTTTGCTTCAGGCTGCTATTGATAAATATGATGTAGAGGGTAGATTTGATGTGGTTCTTTCTCAGGATAATGTGAGAGAGTTTCATGTGCTTTCTGTAGGTGTGGTGGATCGTGGTGATGAGGCAGAATCCAATGAGAACGCGATTTTGCTACAGGCGGGGATTCAGGCAGCTTTTACCAATATAATTGATTCAGCGAAACCACAGATGGAGATGGATTTTGAGGATTATGAGTTGGGGATTCTTAGTATGGATTTTCCGCAGGAGGTGGAGATCGTAGAGGCATATTTGCCCAAGAGTCGTCTGACGGATCTGAATCAGGCCATAGAAGAGGTGACGAAAGAGCAGGAGCTTAAGACGGTCTATGAAGTGGTGGCGGGTGATACGCTGTCAGAAATCGCCATTAAGGTAAACATTCCCATGGATCAGATTATTGCAATGAATGAAACTCTTGAAAATGAGAATTCTGTGATCCGGGTGGGAGATGAACTGGTGATCACTGTTCCGGAGCCGGAGCTTTCAGTGAGCCGTGTAGAGGAAAGTTATATAGAAGAAATCTACGATGCAGAAGTAGTGTATGTGGACAATCATAATTGGTATACCACCCAGAGCAAGGTGCTGCAGCAGCCTTCAGCAGGTTTTCGTAAGATTATTGCCCAGACTTCTTATGTGAACGAAGAGCTTGTAAGCAGAGAGATCATCAAAGAAGAAGTGGTCTTGGAGGCTGTTCCTAAGATAGTGGAGCGGGGAACGAAGATTCCGCCTACTTATATCAAGCCCATATCAGGAGGGCGCTTGTCATCTCGTTTTGGTAAGCGCAGTCAGCCTACGGCAGGGGCAAGTACGAATCACAAAGGCGTGGACTGGGCCACACCTACAGGTACTTCTGTGGTGGCATCCTGTGGCGGAACGGTTGCCAGGGCAGGATGGGGAAGCGGTTATGGTTATGTGGTCTATATCAATCATGAGGATGGACGGCAGACCAGATATGCTCACTTAAGCAAGGTGTTAGTAAAAGTGGGACAGACTGTAAAGCAGGGTGAGAGAATCGCACTTAGCGGTAATACAGGAGTCAGCACTGGACCCCATGTGCATTTTGAGATTTTAATAGGCGGTAATCAGGTGGATCCGTTAAAATATATAAAGTAAAAAACATATGTTCTGTTTACAAAAACATAATTTATGTTATAATAGAGATGTGTAGATGACCTATTCAGTATAAAGAGGTAGATTCAATGGAACAATACGCAATCAAAGGCGGTAATCCATTAGTAGGAGAGGTAGAAATAGGAGGAGCCAAGAACGCGGCGCTTCCTATTCTTGCTGCTGCTGTGATGACGGATGAAACCGTATATATAGATAATATTCCTGACGTAAGAGATACCAAGGTTCTGACAAGAGCCATGCAGAGTATCGGTGTTATGGTAAAGCCTGAAGGGCGCCATCGTGTGGTGATCAATGCTGCGCAGATTCACAGCCTTGTAGTAGAGGATGACAATATCAAGAAAATCAGAGCATCTTATTATCTGATAGGTGCGCTTTTAGGTAAATATAAACAGGCAGAAGTGGCACTTCCCGGAGGATGTGACATTGGTTGCCGTGCCATAGACCAGCACATCAAGGGCTTTAAGGCACTGGGAGCAGAAGTGCGCATTGA
>JAZRJO010000408.1:0-1828 GCA_045645825.1 Acetatifactor sp.
AATGCACCGGAAGTAAAGATCGTCAAACCGGATGTAAGCATCGCCAAGAATTATCTAAATCAGCTGGAACTTGAGGATATGGGCAGATTGGTAAATGCCGTGCTTGATATGGCGGAGCGTATGGCCAAGCGACATATACCTATGACAATGGATGATTGGGCTAACCGAATAGATATTATCCTTGAAGCTGGTGGAGATGCAGTTCTTGACACTAGGACAGAATGAAATAAGCTTGGTTGCATGGATCATCATGACTGGATAAGCATCAGGTTCGTATCATAGTGACTATGGTTTCAAAATGCATTTTAGTGTAATCACGTATATCGTTCCTTAATTTTTTTTATATCTTTGCACCACGAAAGTAAAACCCTTTACTGTAGTACCTGATACTAAATTGTTAATTAATAACGGAATGAGTGAATTTAATATAGCAGGAATACAACAGATCGGTGTTGGAACCCTGGATTTCAGAAAATCATGGAATTGGTTCATCGCTTATTTTGGTGCTGATATAAAGATCCTCGAGGATGATACTGTTGCGGAAAGAATGCTCCCGTATACTGGTGGCAAACCTCAGCAAAGGCATGCCTGCATCGCTGTGAATCTACAGGGCGGTGGCGGTTTTGAGATATGGCAGTACTCAAAACGCAAGCCATCTGTTTGTCCGTTCAAGATCTGTGTAGGTGATTTAGGAATTTTTGCTGCAAAACTCAAATGTGTGAATGTCTCTGCATTCTACAAAAAAGTTTCAGCAACGTGGAAATCATGCACTCCACCTGAAATCCTTCCTGATGGTACCCCATGTTTTTACATGAAGGACCTTTATGGAAACTGTTTTCAATTGGTGGAAGATAAAAGTGTCTTTATAAATGAGGGCAAGCTGACCGGTGGTATGGCAGGTGCTGTAATCGGTGTCACAGATATTGACAGATCTGTAAAATTTTATAGCCAGGTACTCGGCTACAGCATTGTTAAAAGCGACACTATAGGAAAATTCAGCGAATACGATATTCTTCCTGAATCAGACAAACAGTACAGGCGTGTGATTTTAGCTGCACCTGAACGCAAAGGTGCATTTGCAGAGCTTTTTGGAGATTCCACTATAGAACTCGTACAAGCGCTCGATAGAAAGCCTCATAAGATATACGAAGGGCGTTATTGGGGTGATCCCGGATTTATCCAGATTTGCTTTGATGTCAGCAACATGAAAGCGCTTGGAAACTTCTGCGCCCAGAATGGACATCCTTTCACTGTGGACAGTTGTCCTGATGGGGAACAATTTGATATGGGAGACGCTTCAGGACACTTTACATATATTGAGGATCCGGACGGGACATTGATAGAATTTGTAGAGACACATAAAGTGCCGATCATAAAGAAACTCGGCTGGTTCATCGATATGAAGAAAAGAGACCCAAAGAAATCACTTCCTAAATTCTTGTTCAGAATGATGGGACTTGTTTCGAGGGAAAAAGTAAGATAACAAACGATTAAATCTTAACTGATATGTACACAGACATTTTTGAAAGAATCAGAAAATCGACAGGTGGTCCGATTGGACAGTACCGCGAAAAGGCAGAAGGATATTTTGCATTTCCAAAACTTGAAGGCGAATTAGGTCCAAACATGAGATTCAACGGTCAGGATGTGCTCTGCTGGAGCTTGAACAACTATCTTGGTCTTGCATACCATCCCGAGATCCGCAAGGCAGATGCAGAAGCCGCTGCGAAATGGGGCCTGGCATACCCTATGGGAAGCCGAATGATGACAGGACAGACACATCTTCACGAAGAGCTCGAGCGCAGGCTTGCAGCATTCGAGAAGAAAG
>JAZRJO010000409.1:0-7412 GCA_045645825.1 Acetatifactor sp.
AGCATCGGTCTGCATCAAAGGGACAATGATAAATTGTTGAATACTTTAAAGAGCCTGCGGGATCTGGGCAATACGCTGGTAGTGGTAGAGCATGATGAGGATACCATGCTGGCAGCAGATTATAACGTGGATATCGGGCCGGCAGCCGGCTCACATGGCGGAGAAGTGGTGGCATATGGCACGGCTGAGGATATCATGAACCATCCGGATTCTGTTACCGGTCAGTATCTCAGCGGTAAGATACAGATTCCGGTTCCGAAGGAAAGACGAAAAGCTGTGGGATACCTGGAGGTATTAGGAGCTCAGGAGAATAATCTGAAAAATATTGATGTAGAAATTCCCTTGGGTGTATTTACCTGTGTCACAGGTGTGTCAGGTTCCGGTAAGAGCTCCCTGGTAAATGAGATCCTTTATAAGCACCTTGCCAAAGATCTGAACCGGGCCAGATGTATTCCTGGCAAGCATAAGGGAATCGAAGGGATCTCGCAGCTTGATAAGGTCATAGATATCGACCAGTCTCCCATTGGCAGAACGCCCAGATCCAATCCCGCTACCTACACGGGGGTGTTCGATCAGATCAGGGATTTGTTTGCATCTACTCCCGATGCCAAGGCGAAAGGCTACAGCAAAGGCCGCTTTAGTTTTAATGTAAAAGGCGGGCGGTGTGAAGCTTGTGGCGGCGACGGCATCATTAAAATAGAGATGCACTTTTTGCCCGATGTGTATGTGCCCTGTGAGGTATGCAGCGGTAAGCGGTATAATCGGGAAACTCTGGATGTGAAATATAAAGGGAAAAGTATCTTTGATGTGCTGGACATGACGGTGGAAGAGGCCTTGCCTTTCTTTGAAAATCTTCCTTCAATTCGAAGAAAGATAGAGACGCTGAACGATGTGGGCCTGTCCTATGTGAAATTGGGTCAGCCTTCTACCACGCTGTCGGGTGGCGAGGCACAGAGAATAAAGCTTGCTACCGAGCTGTCCAGGCGCAGTACCGGTAAGACCATTTATATTCTGGACGAGCCTACTACGGGGTTGCACTTTGCAGACGTACACAAACTGGTGGAGATTCTTCATCGCCTGGCAGACGGCGGCAATACGGTAGTGGTCATTGAACACAATCTGGATGTGATCAAGACGGCAGATCATATCATAGATATTGGGCCGGAAGGCGGAGACCGAGGGGGTACTGTGATCGCCCAAGGGACACCGGAACAGGTGGCGGAGAATCCGGGTTCTTATACAGGTAAATATGTTAAGAAAATGCTGGAGCGTGCAGGGGCTTCCAAACGGTAAGAAACGGGGCTGCCGGGAGCAAAAGAATTTAAGAAAGAAGTTAAATTTTTTTTAAATTTTACAAAACCACTATGAAAAATAAATGTTTTAGGTTATAATGTAATAGGTTTATTGAAAGCGTATGTTTATTTTGATTTAATTTGGTAATTATTGTATACAGACTTGTATATTATATAGAAACGGAAATGTAATTTATAGTATCAACATAAGAAAGGGGTACACAGTTCATGCAGTGCACAGACATCGGAATTGACTTGGGAACCGCCAGTATACTGGTTTATATCAGAGGAAAAGGCGTAGTGTTAAAGGAGCCGTCAGTGGTGGCTTTTGATAGAGACTCTAATAAGATTAAGGCGATTGGAGAGGATGCTCGTTTAATGCTTGGCCGTACCCCGGGGAATATCGTAGCAGTGCGTCCTTTGCGTCAGGGTGTGATTTCGGATTACACCGTTACTGAGAAGATGATGAAGTATTTTATTCAGAAGGCTCTGGGCAAGAGGACTTTCCGTAAGCCCAGAATCGCTGTATGTGTGCCCAGTGGTGTGACAGAAGTAGAGAAGAAGGCGGTAGAAGACGCTACTTATCAGGCAGGAGCCAGGGAGGTTTCCATTATTGAGGAGCCCATTGCAGCTGCTATCGGAGCCGGTATTGATATTTCCAAGCCCTGTGGCAATATGATAGTTGATATTGGTGGTGGTACTTCTGATATCGCTGTGATCTCTCTTGGCGGCACGGTAGTCAGTGCTTCCATTAAGATTGCTGGAGATGATTTTGATGAAGCCATTGTGCGTTATATGCGTAAGAAGCATAATCTTCTCATCGGTGAGAGAACTGCTGAGGATATGAAGATTAAGATTGGTTCCTGTTATAAGAGGCCGGAACCTGATTATATGGATGTAAGAGGCCGTAATCTGGTGACAGGTCTGCCTAAGACAGTTAAGGTATCTTCTGAGGAGACAGAAGAGGCTTTGAAGGAAACTACTTCTCAGATAGTGGAGACCATTCACAGTGTTCTGGAGAAGACGCCGCCCGAGTTGGCAGCTGATATTGCGGATAGAGGAATCGTGCTCACAGGAGGCGGCAGCCTGTTGAGAGGTCTGGAGGAGCTGATTTCATCCAAAACGGGTATTAATACGATGACAGCGGAAGATCCTATGACAGCAGTGGCCATCGGTACGGGTAAGTATGTAGAATTCCTTGCGGGATACAGAGAAGATTAAGATCGAGAAATGGCTGTCGGTTTTCTGACAGTCCTTTCCGTTTTTTGGGAACGAAGGAAGCCCGGACGGATTAAGGGGATGTTGAATGGAAACAGTCAATGGATATGTAGAACATATTATTTTTCAAAATAAGGAAAATGGATATACGGTTCTGAATCTGGTGACAGAAGGGGAAGAAATCACTTGCGTGGGCATGTGTAAAGGCCTGACTCAAGGAGAGACGATCTGTGCTCAGGGGGAGACAGTGGAGCATCCTCTTTACGGAAGTCAGTTCAAGATCAGTATTTATCAGACAGTGGCGCCCAGGGATAGTGTGAGTATAGAACGTTACCTTGCCTCCGGGGCAATCAAGGGAGTGGGAGCTTCTCTGGCTGCCCGGATTGTAAAGAAGTTCGGCGATGATACGTTTCGTATTATTGAGGAAGAGCCGGAGCGTCTGGCGGAAGTGAAGGGAATCAGCATTAGGATGGCCCGGGAGATCGGGATTCAGATGGAAGAGAAGAAGGATCTGCGGGAAGCTCTTGTATACCTGCAGCAATTCGGTATTTCCAATACCCTGGCTGTGAAAATATATGATACATATGGAATGAATATGTACAGCGTCATGAAAGAGAATCCATATAAGCTGGCAGAAGATATTGCCGGTGTAGGATTTAAGATTGCAGACGAGATCGCTGCTAAGATCGGTATTCATACAGATTCCGATTACAGAATTCGCAGCGGGCTTTTATATACATTGTTACAGGCAGTGGGTGAAGGTCATTGCTATCTTCCCATGGAATTGTTGTTAAGACGAGCATCGATTTTGTTGAATGTGGCTTCGGAACATATCCGTCCCCAGGTAGACAACCTGATGATGGATAAGAAGGTTGTGGTCAAGGGGGAAGCGGTCTTTGCGGCATCCTATTATTATGCAGAGTTGAACTGTGCCAGAATGCTTCGGGAATTAAACATTCCTATGTGGATGGCGCAGGATAGAGCTTCGGTGGAGGAATCACGGGGTAGAACTGCTGAGAATCTGAGAGAGACTATGCTTCGCAAGAAGATACAGAAATTGGCTGATGGTCTTCACATGGAAACACATGAACTGCAGCAGGAAGCTGTTTTGGAGTGCGTGAAAAATGGACTGTTCATTCTTTCCGGCGGTCCGGGAACCGGTAAGACCACTACGATCAATATGATCATCCGCTATTTTGAGGCAGAAGGCTTGGATATTTTTCTGGCGGCGCCTACCGGCCGTGCAGCCAAAAGAATGACAGAGGCTACCGGCTACGAAGCAAGGACCATTCATCGGATGTTGGAGCTCAACGGTGCGCTGTCCGATGAAGATACCAGAAAGATACGTTTTGAGAAGAATGCAGAGAATCCGCTGGAAGCGGATGTGATTATTATAGATGAGATGTCCATGGTTGATCTGACATTGTTTCAGGCTCTTTTAAAAGCCGTGGTGCCGGGGACCAGACTGGTGTTGGTGGGAGATGTGAATCAGCTGCCCAGCGTAGGACCGGGACAGGTACTGAGAGATCTGATGAGTAGCGGTGCGTACCCCATGATCGTACTGCAGAAGATTTTTCGGCAGGCCGGAGAAAGTGATATTGTTGTGAATGCTCACAGGATCAACAAGGGAGAGCAGATCGCACTGGACAATAAAAGCAAAGATTTTTTCCTGCTGGAGCGCAGTGATGTGAATGTGATCTATAAGCATATGATCCAGCTGATACAGGACAAGCTTCCAAGATATGTGGATGCCACACCTTATGACATTCAGGTGCTGACGCCCATGCGTAAAGGGAGTCTGGGAGTGGAGACACTCAATGGTATCCTGCAGAGATACTTAAATCCACCGGATTCCCGAAAGAAAGAGCATGTGTCCGGCGACACGGTATACCGTGAGGGTGACAAGGTCATGCAGGTGAAAAATAATTATCAGTTGGAATGGGAGATTGTCAGTAAATATGGCATTCCTGTGGACAGCGGTGTTGGCGTCTTCAATGGTGACATGGGCAGGATCGTTGAGATCAATGAGGGTGCTTCGCAGTTAGTGGTGGAGTATGATGAACACCGACGGGTGACATATCCCTTTGCGTTGCTGGAGGAGCTGGAGTTATCCTATGCTATTACCATACACAAGGCTCAGGGAAGCGAGTACCCGGCAGTGATCATGCCACTGCTAAGTGGTCCCAGGATGCTTTTTAACCGTAACCTTTTATATACCGGCGTTACCCGGGCAAAGAGCTGCGTGACCATTCTGGGAAGCAGTGATACAGTCCGGGGCATGATCGATAATGAAAGTGAGAATTGCAGATACACTGCTCTGGCACAGCGGATCATGGAACTGGAAGAGTTGGAAAGGGGAGGTCAGTTTGAGGATGCTTCAGAGAGCATATAAAATATGTCTTCAACTGTTATTCCCTTTAAGATGCCCTGTGTGTGACGATATCGTAACACCCTTCGGAGAGAAGATATGCCTTGACTGCATGAAAAAGTTGAAATATGTGTTGCCGCCCAGATGCTTAAAATGCGGTAAGAAGCTGGATGAGGAAGAACAGGAATATTGTCACGACTGCAATTCCAGCAGGCATTTATTTGTGCAGGGGCGGGCATTGTATGAGTATGGCAGTGTGGCAGCATCTGTGTATCGGTTTAAATATGGCAATAGAAGGGAATATGCCGATTTCTACGGCGAGGAGATTGCTCGCTATTTGGGTGATTTTATCAAACAGGTACAGCCACAGGCTTTGATCCCCATTCCTCTTCATCGGATCAGAAGACGAAGAAGAGGATATAATCAAGCACTTCTTGTGGCAAATGCGATCAGCAGGTATACAGGAGTGCCGGTTTGTGATAAAATATTGGTGAGAGTAAAGAATACAGTGCCTTTAAAACAATTAAATCCAAAAGAAAGGCAAAATAATTTGAAAAATGCTTTCCAATTGAAGGGAAATGTTGTAAAATTAAAGACAGTTCTTTTGGTCGATGACATCTACACCACAGGAAGCACCATGGATGAAGCAGCCGGTGTTTTGTTGGCAGCGGGAGTGGAGCAGGTGTATTTCATCACTTTGGCGTGTGGAGCCGGAATATAGAGGAGGATAGGGATGCTGAACGAGGAACGGATCATATTAATGACCAGAATGGAATCCTATGCAGAGAACGATGGCAAGAAGAATATGCAGATCGGCAATTATTTTCGCAGTGACTATATCAGTATCCAGGTTATCAAATCAGTGGTCAGTGTGACCATTGCATATGGTATTGGTTTTGTGCTGTACGTTTTGTATCATCTGGAGACATTTTTGGAGGATATTTATAAGATAGATCTGCTTGGATTCGCAAAGAATGTACTGATATATTATGGTGTGACAGTTGTGACATATGGGATTATTTCTTATCTGGTGTCTTCTTATCGCTATTCTAAGGCAAAGAAGAACCTTAAGAAATATTATGATCATCTGAAAAAGTTGAACTCTCTTTATCGTGATCAGGCGTGATCAGAGAGATTTCGAAAGGACAGGGTATATGACAGGATTACTGGAAATGAAAGAGAAATTGAAGTTGATTTACAGCAGAAATGAAGTGTTTATCATACCGATTGCAAAATTTTTGCTGGCATTCGTGACGTTGACCATCATTAATGGCAGAATCGGTTATATGAGCAGCATCGATAAATTGCCGATCGTATTGATCGTCGCATTGTTATGCTCATTTCTGCCGATTGGATTTATTGTCTTTTTTTCGGCAATATTCAGCCTGCTCCATATGTATGCACTTTCTATGGAGGTAGCCTTGGTAGGGTTGTGCCTGTATCTGATCATGTTTTTGTTGTTTATCAGATTCAGTCCCAAGGACTCTTTGGTGGTAATTTTAACGCCGATATTATTTGCCATGAAAATGCCGTATATCATGCCCATAGCAATGGGGCTTATCGGAACACCGGCATCGGTTGTCTCTGTTGCTTTTGGAGTCATAGTTTACTATTTTTTAAGTCATGTGATCGCCAGTTCAACAGCCATCGGATCTATGGATGCAGGTGAGGTTACGGCTAAGCTGAGGCTTTTGATAGACGGTATTCTCAGTAATCGGGAGATGATCGTGATCATTGCTGCATTTGCAGTCACCATCGTTGTGGTGTATTTAATACGCAGAATGTCTGTCGATAATGCCTGGACCATAGCAATCGTGGCAGGTGGCATTATCAATCTGGTGCTTCTGTTGGTGGGTGATCTGGTGTATGATACCAATATGTCTGTGGCAGGAGCGATCCTGGGGACGGTGATTGCTTTGTTAGTGGCAAAGATACTGGAGTTTTTCAGGTTTTGTGTGGATTACAGCAGAACAGAGAAAGTGCAGTTTGAAGACGATGATTACTATTATTACGTAAAAGCAGTGCCCAAGATGACAGTGGCAGCACAGACCAAGACTGTGAAGAAGATTAACACCCAGAGAACAAATGCACAGTCCAAGACAAACCTTGCTGGTAGGAACAGTGGGACTTTAGGCAGAAGCACCAGTGCCTCCCATACAGTGGGAAGCAGGGTGGATTATCACACGTCGGATTACTCTGAAGACTCTCTTGAAGATTTGTTTGAAGAAGATGATTTTATAATAAATAGCAAAAACGTAGTCACACAGAGGACTGTTTATAATCGCAAAGTAGACCGGTCTATGACTGATGACAGGGCGGAAGATAATGATCTTGACTTTGAATATATATTTGAAGAGTCGGAATAGGTGACCAAATAAGATAAGAGGTTATATCAGTATGCAGGATAGGTTGAGCACAGCCGTGGATCATGTGAAAAGAATACTATCTACTATGGAGATAGGCGATATGATGGAAATTTTGATCATCGCCTTTTTGGTGTATCATATTATCTTGTGGATCCAGGCCAGCAGGGC
>JAZRJO010000410.1:0-5284 GCA_045645825.1 Acetatifactor sp.
GCATCCACAATAGTCGAGATAAAGGGGCTTGCCATAACTGCCGGGTCAAATCCTAATCTCTTTGCCCCCACAGGAAGTACACATCCTACCAGCTTTGCCACAGTCACTGTTGCCACCAGCGTAATGGATACAATGGCTGCCACGTACAGTCCTACCCGATCCAGTACCAACAGTTTCACAAAATTGGCTGATGCCAGCACCATTCCACACAGTATAGCCACACGCAGTTCCTTCCATATGGCCTTGGGCACATCACTATATCCGATTTCTCCCAGAGACAGGCCGCGGATCACTGTAACTGACACCTGTCCACCGGCATTACCTCCTGTATTCATCAGCATGGGGATAAACGCAGTCAACGCCACATGAACACTCAGCGCATCCTCAAATGCCGTAATAATATGTCCCGTAAAAGTAGCCGACACCATCAAAAGTAACAGCCACCCAATCCTCTGTTTAAAAGTCTCCCACACGCTGGTCTTCATATATGGCTTATCACTGGGTAGGATAGCCGCCATCTTTTCAATATCCTCCGTAGCCTCTTCTTCCATGATATCCACGATATCGTCTACGGTGATAATTCCTACCAGACGATCCTCATTGTCTACAACCGGCATGGAGGTAAAGTCATATTTCTTAAACTGTGCGGCCACCTCTTCCTGATCCATCAGAGTATTGACGGAGATTACATTTTCATGCATGATATCCCCAATCAGTTCTTCTCCCCGACTAAGCAGCAGATATCGCAGCGCTACTGTCCCCAAAAGTTTCCGCTGTGCATCCAGTACATAACAGGTATAGATAGTCTCGCTGTCCACTCCCACCTTGCGGATTCGATCAATGGCCTCATTGACAGTCAAATTTTCTTTCAGATCTACATACTCCACCGTCATGATGCTTCCTGCAGAATCCTCCGGGTAACGGAGCAGATGATTAATATCTCTTCTCACTTCCGGGCTGGCATTAGCAA
Source organism: Acetatifactor sp. (assembly GCA_045645825.1). Taxonomy (GTDB): domain Bacteria; phylum Bacillota; class Clostridia; order Lachnospirales; family Lachnospiraceae; genus Acetatifactor. The sequence continues at coordinate 971 of JAZRJO010000410.1, forward strand.
GCAGGCGCTTCACCACATTGGCCGGCATTTCCTCTAACATATCAACGGCATCATCTGCCATCAGATTATTAATAATATTGGCAGCCTCTTTGTCCGTCAAAGAGGTGATAAGCATATGCTGATTGTCCAGATCCAGATAAGAAAAAACATTTGCTGCCAAATCCTTGGGCAAAATACGAAAGATCTTACGCAACTCTTCCTCTTCCAGTTCATCCATCAGTACAGCGATATCGGCATCATTTAACTCTGACAGATACTGACGCAAGTTGGTGTACTGCTTCGTATAAAGAAGTTCTCTGATTTCATCAATTTCTTTCAGCTGTTCCATGACATTTCTCCTTTAGTTTTGTAAATTTTCCACCAGAAAAAGGGCTGAAAAGTTGTCAGTTCAGCAATCTTTGTCTATAAAATAAAGTTCTTTTATTATTTCCCATTTTACTCTTCCATTACTGGCTTCCACCATGGCTTTGTGAATTTCCTCGCTTTTTTCTACCGGAATCAGCAGTGTAAAGCGCACATCCAAACCATATTCACTATAAATAGGCTCTATTCCTCTCTGTCCCATTAAGTATTGCAATTTGCCCACACCGTTATAATCGATGGTCACAAGAAGCTCATAACCTGCCCGTTCCACACCAATTACGGAAGCTGCCAACCCTTCTTGGGTTGCCTGGGTGTAGGCACGCACCAGACCTCCTGTTCCAAGCAGGGTACCTCCAAAGTATCTGGTCACCACTACAACCACGTTGCGCACGCCATCTCCCAAAAGCACCTCCAGCATGGGTCTTCCTGCTGTTCCACTTGGTTCACCATCATCGCTACATCTGCAAAGCTCAGCTTTTCTTCCTATGACATAAGCATAACAATTGTGTCTGGCATCCCAGTATTTCTTTCTCATTTCTTCTATAAAAGCAATTGCTTGTGCTTCAGATGTAACAGGGCTCACCGTTGCAATAAAGCGGGACTTCTTTTCTATGATTTCTCCCTGACCGCCTTCCAGTAACATGCGGCAGGCTTCTCCTTGTTGATTCATATTCTTTCCTTTCTGATATCCAGGTATGCACACTCCCATTCGATGCATCCGCTTACGAAACCCGTCTCTTCCTCATATAATGATAACTCAAAATCGGAATAAATGCAAATAAATGTGAAACAATTATTAATAAATAAAAGAAAACCTTTATTTACATAGGATTTTTTGATATAATATAGATGTCTGTAGCCTCAGACAAAAAACCGTTGAATAAAAAATAATAGAAAGGCGAATATATTATGAATTATGGAAAGAAAGGTGTCCGTGAAAGACAGAAGGCTCTGAATTCCAAATCTGCAAAATGGGGAAGGAAATTAGCACTTACCTTATTAAAGGTATTTTTAATAGCCTGTGTCTCATTAGGTATCATTGGTGCAGCTACAGGCATCGGTGCTTTTAAAGGTATCATTGCCTCCACTCCCAAGATTGAGATCGCAGCCCTTGTTCCCTCCGGACAAGCCTCCATCGTGTATGACAACGCCGGCAATGAGATCGACCGTTTCGTGGGAAGTAACGCCAACCGTACTGTCGTAACCATGGATCAGGTACCCGATTACCTGGGAAAAGCATTTGTAGCCATCGAAGATGAGCGTTTTTATACACACAATGGCATTGATATCAAAGGACTTTTCCGTGCAGGCTACCAGTTTATTAAGACTAAGTTTCAGGAGACCCAGGGTGCCAGTACCATCACCCAGCAGCTTCTAAAGAATGCAATCTTCGTAGACTGGACCTCTGAAGGTGACAATTACATTAAAAAGATCAAAAGAAAATTCCAGGAACAATACCTGGCTATCGAAGTAACCAAGAACACTGAGAAGGATCAGGTGCTGTTAGCTTATATGAACACCATTAACTGCGGTCAGAACACACTGGGCATAGAGGCGGCTTCCCTGCGTTATTTTGGCAAATCCTGCAGTGAACTGACCCTGTCCGAATGTGCCGTGATCGCTTGTATCACCAATAACCCTTCCGGTTACAACCCTATCCGTTTTCCGGAAAAGAATGCAAGACGCCGTGAAGACTGTCTGAATAAAATGCTGGAGCTTCAATTTATCACCCAAGCGGAATATGACGAGGCAATGGCTGATACGGAAGCTGTTTACAAACGGATTCAGTTGCATGATACTGCTTATCTTGCCAGCAACAACTATACAGGTACTTACTTTACCGATGCATTACAAAAACAGATTCAGGATGACCTGGTAAACAAACTGGGGATCACAGAGTCCATGGTTTCCAATCTGGTCATGTCCGGTGGTCTCAAAGTATATTCCACTCTGGACAGCACCATTCAAGAGATTGTAAACGAAGAATTTGCTAATCCGGAGAATTTCCCTGAAGATGTAGTCTGGTATCTGGATTATGCCATGACAGTCACAGACAAAGACGGCAAAAAGACTAACTACAGCAAAGAGAACATGATGTCCTGGTTTAAGAAAAATGTAGACCCGGATTTTAACCTGCTGTTTCATTCTCAAGAGGAAGGACTTAAAGCCATTGCCCGATACGAAGCTGCAGTTGCTTCGGGTGTGTCAGAAGATAATATTCAAAGACGCACCTCATTTACCGCACAGCCTCAAGCTTCCATTACCATCATCGATCAGGAGACCGGCTATGTAGTAGCTGTGATGGGCGGTCGCGGTGCCAAGGAAGGACGTCTTACCTTGAACCGTGCAACCGATACCGTTCGCCAACCCGGCTCTACTTTTAAGATCGTATCCACTTATGCTCCGGCCCTGGACAGTGCAGGTCTAAATCTGGCTACTGTATTTAATGATACTCCATTTAACTACGAGGACGGCAAACCGGTAAAGAATGCAAATGGCAAATTTGACAATGATACCATATCCATTCGCGAAGCAATCGTCCGTTCCAAGAACACGATTGCAGTTAAGACCTTAACTCAGATCACTCCACAGTTGGGATATGACTATCTGCTTAATTTTGGATTCACTACGGTAACAGATGGATTATGGGACAATAACAAATGGTACACTGACGTGCAACAGCCTATGGCTCTGGGTGGCATCACAAAAGGTGTCAAAAATGTTGAGCTTTGTGCAGCCTATGCAGCCGTTGCTAATGAAGGAGCATACATTGAACCCAAACTGTATACTAAGGTACTGGACGCTAATGGCAAAGTTCTTCTGGATAATACCTCTCCAAGAAGCCGCCAGGTAATTAAGCCTACCACTGCATACTTACTTACGGATGCCATGGTAGATGTGGTTACAACCCCCAGCGGAACTGGTACTTCCGTGAACTTTGGCAATATGGCCATTGCCGGTAAGACCGGTACTACTTCTAATTACAAAGACGTATGGTTTGCAGGTTTCACTCCATACTATACAGCTGTCACCTGGGTTGGTTACGATAACAATCAGGTGTTAAATGAAAATAATGGGGAACGTAGTCTGGCCAGAAAGCTATGGCGTGCTGTCATGAGCAGAATCCATGAGGAACTGCCCAATGAACAGTTCTCCAATCCGGAAGGAATCATATCTACCACAGTATGTTCTGTATCAGGCAAGCTTCCTATCCCCGGACTTTGCGACAATCATCTGAGTACGGAATATTTTGCCGTTGGTACAGAGCCACTTTTAAACTGTGATATACACTATGCCGGAACCCTATGTGCTTACGACAATCTGCCCGCTACTGCGGAATGTCCTTTCCAGACTTCCGGAGCCTGTCAGTTACCACTTATAGAAGACGACTCCCTGTTGTCCGGTTCCACCACGATCCTGCCGGATGGTACAGTGGTACAGCCACAGACTTCCAACCACTGCCAGCATGACGTAACCTTCTTCACCAACCCGGAATACGATGTAATTCTGCAAGACCAACGTTGGGAATTAGAAAGTAAAGGATTGTATTTTCCTTAAATAGTAAGGCCGCAATCCAAGCTTTTAAATGTTTCATAGACTTATAAAAGCAGCCATATCAACGCTCATTGTTGTGTGGCTGCCTTTTTATCCTTGTACAATTCATTCTGCCGTACTATACTCTTTTAAACAATAAAAAACTCAAATCTTTAAAGAAACAAGGATTTGAGTCATTTTAAAGCTGCTGACGGGAATCGGACCCGTGACCTCCGCACTACCAATGCGACGCTCTACCGACTGAGCCACAGCAGCAGGTTCCAATAAAGGAATCTATTCATCGGATGAAAATTATCACCCTTAAGCTGCTGACGGGAATCGGACCCGTGACCTCCGCACTACCAATGCGACGCTCTACCGACTGAGCCACAGCAGCATCTTGTGACTGCTCACGCA
>JAZRJO010000411.1:0-5830 GCA_045645825.1 Acetatifactor sp.
ACTTTATACCTGATTTTTTTGGTATGGAGGTGTCTGATGGTCATGAGATAGAGGTTACGATCAGTAAGTATGAGGATGGATCAGTAAATAATGTGGATATTCGTACCATCAATAATAGTGGGCAAAGTGCAATTGTAAGTAGCAGTCATATGGCAAAAGATGGAGTATATTTTTCTTTCCATTGCGTGGATAATAGTGGGAAGATGGTCAATATGAAAACCAAAGTGGGAAATGGGATCTTTTACCTGCCGCTTGAGGGAATGGGCGAGGATGATGGTCCGCTTAAGGTGCTTATTTCCGATATGAAGAAAGTGTATTCTCTTCCTTCAGAGGACTGTTTTGTTATGGAAGTGCAAATGGATGAGACCCAGGAGAAATTGTTTATCCTGACAAGGGAGGCTGAACAGGTGGTACTTCGTGTGTTGGATGCTTCGACCATGGAAGAAAGGCAGAAAATCAGTTTGACAGACGCAACCGGTGTGACTGCTTTGAAACAGATGGATCAGGTGGATGACGCAGTGTGGGTGCTTCTTACGGATGGGACGTTTTGTTGCCTTACTAAAGAAGAGGATGGCAGCTTACAAAAGCAGAATACAGGAAGTCTTGGAGGAGGCCCACAATTGGATGGACATGATTCTGCGAGACCTTTATCTTATGACCTGGATTATCAGGATGGGAAGCTTGTCATCGTTTGTGAGGAAAGTTATTATGGAAACAGTGCGTATGTGTATGTATTTGAGGGGGATACATTATTGTATAAGGGATATTTCCTGCACAGTGGGGATTATGAAGAAAATTTCACTGATCATGGATATCTGAATGAGGAAACTCCATTAGAGATAATGTTTCAGTAATACCTCGGTAGAAAAAATAAATAGAAAAAAAACAAATTTTTGTTGACAAACTCCTATGAAATGAGTATAATGAATCAGTGTGTGAATTAACTTACACAGGAGAATACTATGTTAGTGAATTTATCTGATGTTTTAACATCTGAAGGCAAGAAGACACATTTGAGTGTTCCTTTGGAGATGACAAGCTTCACCAGTAGACTTGGACGATTTCTGATCACAGAGAAGAGTCCGGTGGAATTTACTTTTACCAATGATGGCATGAACAGAGCAAAGGTAGAGGGCAGGGTGGATTTGACATTTAGGACGAAATGCGACCGATGCCTCACGGAAGTACCTACGTCTCTTACGATTACGTTCGACAGGACAGTGACTTCACCGGATGTGGAGAGATCCGAGGATTCAGAGGATGACCAGAGCTTTATGGAAGGTTATCAGTTGAATGTAGAGACTTTTGTGTACGATGAAATTTTAGTTAACTGGCCTATGAAGATTCTATGCCGCCCCGAATGTAAAGGTGTATGCCCGGTGTGCGGAAAGAATCTCAACGAAGGAGAATGCGGATGTGACACATTCGTACCTGACCCTCGTATGGCAGCCATACAAGATATCTTCAACGCGAATAAGGAGGTGTAACGATGTCTATTTGTCCTAAGAATAAATCTTCTAAAGGTAGAAGAGATAAGAGAAGAGCAAACTGGAAGATGAGTGCTCCTACATTGGTAAAGTGCAGCAAATGTGGCGCACTGATGATGCCTCATAGAGTCTGCAAGGCTTGTGGATCATACAACAAGAAGCAAGTAGTTAGCGTTGATTAATTGATAAGAAACGCAGTAAATCAAGGGTTTTATGACCCTTGATTTTTTTGTGTGGAGAAAGTAGTTATGGTGTGATCCGGGTATAACAAAGTAATAACCAATTTCTTTATAAATTCAACCAAAATAGTTTATTTCAAGCTCAAAATATGTTACAATAAAGGAAAGAATCACACACCAAAGGAGACAAATTATGGAACAGCAGATTTTTACAAATGAAGTGATCATATCCTGGCTGCAATATTATGCCCAGAACACCACGCTGGATTTAGAACATGTAAAGATAATTGACATCACCAAAAAGAATAAAAATGTCATCCCTACCGTGGAATCCCACAAGACCACCATGGTATTTACCAATGCAGGCATTGATGATATTTTCTATCGCTTATGGAATGCCGGGCTGGGTGAATGTGAGGTTTGGTACAACGAGGGTTCCGACCCCAGCGGTCAGATTTTGAATCAAAAGGTGAAGTATATGATTGACAGAGGCATCAATGCCTCCGCCGGGATGCTGATCATTAATCCTAATGCCAGAAATACAGCCAAAATCGGCTTGAGTAATGAGATGTTCCAACGCGGTTCCATCCAGTATGTAGGCAGTGAGATCCGTGCCATTATCCTGAATAAAATGATGGTGGCTCCCACAGATGATATCTGCGTGATCAGTGGGGAAAGTATCGCTATTGAGGCTGCTCTGATGGCTCCGGAGGGCTCTGTGATCGCTGTGGAATACAGTCGTCAGGACCGGGCTACTTTGGAAGATAATATGGCACATTTTGACCTACATAATATCAAAATCATTGACCATGTAGATGCAGAAAGTATGAAAGACTGCCCGGTTCCGTCACTGGTATTTTTGGTGGCATCGGCCAGCACCGAGCAAGAGCTGACATACCTGACTACGCTTAACCCTGATATTAATGTGGTTATTTATACCCTGGACTTTAAGGTGGCGGCAAGTATGACGGACACTTTGCAGAAGTTTGGACTTACGGATGTTGAGACTATTCAGGTGGCTATATCCAAGCTGGGCAGCAGGAATAACTTTAAACAGGAGCCGGCGCCTTGGATCATTACCGCCAGGAGTCGGCGCGGCTGAACGTACTAGGGCATCTTAACTTAAGAAAGTAAAAAAGTATTTTAAAGTATATTAATGCATTGGACTGTTGCGTTGGTGTTGCACAGTCCTTTTTGCTTTATAAAATCCTTTAATATAAAAAACTTTTACAGCAACATTAATTATAAATGAAACCACTTGCTCTTTTTGTCGAGATATAAGGTAACAGGAGGGACGTACAATGCAGGATGAACAAATTGTAGAGTTATATTGGCAGCGTGAGGAGTCTGCAATCTCGGAGACGGAGGTAAAGTATGGCCGTTATCTTACAAAAATAGCATATAATATTCTGACGGATATGGAGGACAGCCGGGAGAGTGTCAATGATACATATCTCAGTGCATGGAATTCTATGCCGCCACACAGACCGGTCATGTTGTCTACTTATTTGGGCAAGATTACCAGGCAGATTTCTATTGACCGGTTTCGGGGGCGTAATCGGGAGAAGCGGCGGCCTTCTCAGTATGCGGTTTCTCTGGCGGAGCTGGAGGAGTGTATCTCCCAGGGGAATGTGACAGAGGAAGCGGTGGATGTGAGGCTTCTTGCCAAAGCGATCAATGATTTCCTTCGAACGTTGTCCGGGGAGGCCAGGCAGACTTTTATCGGCAGGTATTATTTTATGGATCCTTTGAAGGAAGTGGCTGCATATTGTGGCATGAGTGAAGCTAAGGCGAAAAGTATGCTGTACCGTACCAGGTGTAGTCTCAGGGAGTATCTGAAAAAGGAGGGGTTCGAGGTATGAAAAAGGAAGTGTTACATGATGCGTTGAATCTGCTGGATGATGATCTGGTTTATGAGGTGGAGGAGCTGAGGTGGAAAGTTGATGCGGCGCGTATTGGTCAAAACAAGAGGTTTGGTTTTGAAAGGTGGGTTGCCCTGGCAGCCTGTGCTTGCGTGGCGGTGGTTTTAGTCACTGTCATGAGTCAGTCAGGTGTACTGCAGATAGGGCAGAAGAAGGAGTCGGCTTTGGAGACTGAAATAGTGAAGGAAGAATCTGCTGCCATGGATATGTTGGCTTTCTTTATCTGGCAGGGGAGAAGCTATGTGGAGTATGAGCGTGGCCTGGAGAATGTTGATTTGATAGGAGAATATCTGGGTACTGCTATAGGAACAATTGATGAATGGACGAAGGAAGATGGGTATGTGGATTTCGCGGGAAGTATCAGTGGCGATTTTTATACAGTAAAAGGGTATGATCCCTCTTTTATGCTGTGTATGAAGCGTGAGAATGGGCTGATTTCTACTTTTGTCAATGATAATGATATGATACTTTGTATCGGAGCGGACCTGTTCGAGGAAAGACTTCATTTAACCGGTAATTATGAGGCTGTGAAGTATCAGACTAGGGAGGACTGGCAGCGTAGTACCGGCGTAATCTGTCAGGTGACAAAGGTTGATTTGGAAGTGGTAGAGCGGTTTGTGGATGCAGTGAATAAAGCACCGTTCCTGTTAACGGAAGATGTGCCATTGGAGGAAGGAGAGAACCTCTACGACCGGGAAATTTATCATATGTTCTTTGAAATGAAGGATGGAATGACAGTACACATGAGGCTTTATGAGGGTGGTTATGTACGGTTTCATGGGTTGATGTCGGCTTGTGTGAAGGTGGAGGAAGAAGTGTTTGAGGAGATGGTAGCTGTGATGGAACCATAAGTACAGGCAGGTATAAAATGACGAAAGGCAGTTGCATAAACAGAGTATAAATCTTTATATAACGAAAGGAGAATGGTATGCTTAGAAAAGGATTTTTCAGAATGGTATCGTTGATGGCTGCTGTGGCAGTAATGCTTATAAGCACTGGTTGCGGCAATACCGGGCAGGTAGATCTGATGAAAGGAATCGTGGCCGGACGAGTGGAAGCTGCCACAGACGTGGCAAAGGAAAGTGTAGCTGTCACAGACTTTGGTGTCAGGCTGCTTCAGACAGGATATGAGGAAGAGGTCAATACACTGATCTCGCCCCTGTCTGCCTTATGCGCATTGTCTATGACAGCCAACGGTGCATCGGGAGATACTCTTTCCCAGATGGAAGAGGTGCTGGGACTATCTACCGAGGCGCTCAATGCCTATGTGTACACATATTTGCAACAGTTGTCAGAAGACCGGGTATTAAAACTTGCCAATTCCATCTGGTTCATAGAGAAAGAAGGGTTTACTCCAAACCCTGATTTCCTCCAGATAAATGCCGACTATTACAACGCAGATATCTATCATGCCCCTTTTGATACCAAAACGCTAAAAGCCATAAATGACTGGGTTGCAAAAAACACAGACGGCATGATCACCAATATTCTGGATCAGATTCCGGAGGATGCAGTCATGTACCTGATCAATGCCCTTGCCTTTGATGAGCGCTGGAAGGAGACCTACAAAAAACAACAGATCCGTGAAGCCGCTTTTACCACTCTGTCAGGTAGGGAACAGACTGTCCAAATGATGTACTCTGACGAAAACCGTTACCTTGAGGATGCCCATGCAACCGGATTCATAAAATATTACAAAGATCAAAACTATGCCTTTGCTGCAATCCTTCCCAACAAAGAAATCTCTCTGTCTGAGTACATACAGACCCTGACAGGAGAACACCTTACAGAATTATTTACCAATTCGGTCAACACACATGTAAATGCCGCAATCCCCAAATTCGAAGCCGAATACGACACCGAAATGTCCTCACTCCTCTCCGAAATGGGCATGCCCAACGCATTTACCCCAACACTTGCCGATTTCTCACGCCTAGGCACAGCCGGCGGCAACCTCTACATCGGCCGCGTCCTACACAAAACCTACATCACCCTAACCGAACAAGGTACCCGCGCCGCTGCATCCACTGCCGTAGAGATGAAAGAAGAATCCGCCATCGAATACTCAGACACCAAAACCGTCCACCTAACCCGCCCCTTCCTATATTTACTAATCGACATCCAAACTCACACCCCCATCTTCATCGGAACAGTACAAAGTGTTCAAAATTAACCTAATAATTCACATCATACACCACGTTGCGGACAAAGCCTACATTGAAAAAAGCCCCCATACGTAGCG
>JAZRJO010000412.1:0-1830 GCA_045645825.1 Acetatifactor sp.
AGGATCCGGGAAGCTGCAGCGATTTTCTCAAGAAGCACTTCCTGCCTAAAGTGGATTTTCGTCTAGAGAATGTATCCTTGGTGAATGGCCGTGCAGTTCCTGTACAAGAGGAACTGGAGCGGATCGCAGCGTTTATTCAGGAACGGGGCGGCATTGATTACATGGTGTTGGGTGTAGGCATGAACGGTCATCTGGCACTAAATGAGCCCGGCACGTCCTTTGATTCAGGTCCTCACGTTTCAAGCCTGGATGAAGTGACGCAAAGGGTTGGCACCAAGTATTTTGAAAATACGCCTGTGCTGACAGGGGGCGTTACTATTGGTCTTGGGGATATTCGTCGTACCGGCCGGTGTGTACTCACGGTAAACGGAGAAAGAAAGCGCAGCATTCTGCATAAATTCTTGGACACCCCGGCTACAGAGGCTTTGCCGGTTACCGCCCTGAAGACAATGGATAACTGTACGGTTTATGTGGATCGGGAAGCCCACGGGGAGTGATCCCGGAAAAACCCGTAGAAGTGAAAAAAAGACACCTGGCATAATTACAGCCAGGCGTCCTTTTGATTTATCGTGTTTCTGTCTTCGATGTATATAGGAATGTCGTCAGTGGGTGACTCTCGATATTGGGATGGAGTAACCAGCATTTTCTCTTTGAACAGACGATTGAATGTGCGTAGGGTGGAAAAACCGCATTCCTCTGCGATGTGGGAGATGGAGTAGTCGGTGTTGACTAACATTCCCTTTGCTTGATTGATACGAAGAGATGTCAAATATTCATGGTAGTTGCAGTTAATAGCGGCGCTAAACAGGCGGGAAAGATGTTCTATGCTGACTCCCGCATGTGCTGCAACACTTTTCAGAGAAATATCGGTATTGTAATTTTTGGCAATATAGGAAAGGGCCTTTTCTAAGGTGGTGCTGTTCCGGGACTGAGCAGGCAGGAATTTGAATGTAGGCAGAAGCGCACACATCAGAACATTTATATAGGCACTGGCGCTATACATCTTGTTTTCTTTATATTTCTGATAAATGTGGTCGATTAAAAAACGCCATTCCTGTGTGCAGGTAAAGCGGCAATCCTCCGGGATCAGATTTGCGTAGTTGGCAAAGGGGAGGAGAATTTCCTGATTGAAAATAAAAATGTATTGCATGCACTTGCCGATATCCAGATACCCATGTACCTGGTGGGGCATGACAAGAACACCTTCCCCGGGATGAAGGATATATTCCTTGCTGCCGCAAATGACCTTGGTAGTGCCTTCCGTGCAGACAATCACTTCATATTGGTAGTGGACATGCTGTGGAAAGTTATACTGCGGCCGATGCTCTGCGCAAATATTGTGTGTTTTATGTTCGTAGAAGAACAATGTTGTCACCTACTCGTTTTTAAATTTGTTATGGCCATCATATCAAAATGTGACTATAAAATCAATGCTTTTTTTCTAAGAAAATTTAAAGGAGGTAAAATTTATGAAGTTTATTTATTCTACAGAGGAAAAATGCTGGCAAACAGGACAGTCGCAGCAGTTGGATTGCTGTGATACGCTCTCTTTTGGCCAGAAGGGTCAAACCATGTTGGGCTTTGGTGGCTGCTTCAATGAACTGGGTATGATCGCTTTGAATAAGCTGTCTGAAGCTGACAGAGCAGAAGTGTTTGATGAACTGTTCGGTGAGGAGAATTGCGGCTTCAATTATTGCAGACTTCCTATGGGAGCCAACGATTTTGCGGAGATCTGGTACAGTCACAATGAAACGGAAAATGATTTCGAAATGGAAAACTTTTCTATTGCCAGAGATTATAAGTACCTGATTCCCTATATTCGGGAGGCCC
>JAZRJO010000413.1:0-7111 GCA_045645825.1 Acetatifactor sp.
CAGCACATCCGCAAGCAGCACTTTTTTAGCAAGTCCCAGAATAAAAAGCTCTGCACCTGCCAGAAACCCCTCCGCCGAAAACCTTCTGTTCTTACGTGCTTTCAGCTGTGGAATGAACTCATCATGCAACACAATGGGACCTGCCACCAGCTGCGGAAAGAAGCTGATAAAACAGCTATACTCTAAGAAGCTGTAATGTTCAGCATTCCCCTGATACCGCTCGATCAGAAAGGACAACTGCTGAAAGGTAAAAAAGCTGATACCCAGCGGCAGAGCAATTTTTTCCACCTGTATATCCGTGTGCAGGAAGAAATTACAGTTATCAATGAAAAAGTTGAAATATTTATAATAAAACAACATTCCCAGATTGGCTCCAAAACCCAGCCAAAACAACAGCTTTCTCACTTTCCGGCTTCCGGTCTTTTCAAAAAGAGCACTGACCAGGTAATTGACAAAAAGACTTATCACAAGGATCCATAAATAAGATACATTATAATAGCCATAAAACCACAATGACATTCCGGTCAGAAAGATTCCGGCCGGCACCGGATTCTCAAGTTTCTGTAAAGTATACCAGCCCACCAGTGCGATGGGAAGAAATACCATCAAAAATACAGTCGAATTGAACAGCATAAGTCCTCCCAATTCATTACAAAAATTATTCTGTCAGCAGGATACTGACTGCGTTTCCCCCATATAATCTGGCGCTTTCCTGCAGTTCTTCCACACTCAGGGCCTTCTTTACATTTGCCAGAACCGCTTCCATATCCAGCTCTTTGTGGATAGAAACCATCAGGACTCTCCCCGCCTCGTAATCGTATGTGCCTTTCAAACAATCCAGCCCGTTCTCATACACCACAGCCACGTTATCACACTGAGCCAGAATGGAACTGTCCCCTGCGCTTTCGTTCCAACTGTCATCGGGAAGTACGTACACACAATCCGTATGATCAGGCACCACAACCGTTTCCTGACCACCCGGATACAAATAATCCGGTGGATTGATATAGCAGTTGCCAAACAAGAGTAACACTGCACCTGCCAATACCGGTACCCACTGCGTCCATGGCTTTTTCACCAGTTTATTCATTGCATAAGTGACTCCTGCCACAACAAACAGACACCAGAACGGGAACGTACACATAACATAACGTTCTACCAGAAAAGGTACGATCTGGGATACCAATAAGACATACCAAACCACCGGCAACACCAGCAAAAGTCCTTTTGCCACAGGAATATTCTTCCCTCTTGATCGGATAAATATGATTGCAAACAGCACAAAGCCGGGAAGCAGCAGCCACCACTGACCTCCCATCAGCTGCCACATCACGTGCTCAATGAGCAACTTGGTCTTACTCAGATAAAATTCTCCGGAAATGATCGTACTCAGAGAAGCCTGTCCGCGATACCCCTGAAATACATGTTTCAGAGCAAAGGGCCAGATACATAACCCGCCTGCTGCCGTGAAAGACAATGTCAGAAAATATTGCAGAAGCATCTTCCACCTTCTCCGGATCCCCATCCATACCATAAACACAGCGACCATACCTATAGCATACAACACAAAGTAATAGTGGGTCAGAAACCCTCCCAAAGTAGACACCACCAGCAACAGACGTTTTTTGCCTTTCATCTCAAAATCACCGGACGCAATCTCCAGATGTACATGACAGTACAGGACAGTCATCAAAGTAAGTAACGCATACATTCTCAGATACATTGCACTGGTCATAAATCCATTAGACAAGCCATAAGCTGCTGTCACAGAAAGCGCAACCACAGTTCCGCCAAAGTGCTTTTTAATCATGTGGTACAAGAGTAATAAGGTTGCGGTCAGCATGGCAAAGTTGATCCCTAAGCCAAACCATTTAGAAAATGTCCCTTGAAAAACTGAGCATACGGTATGCAGCAGGATGTAATAAAGTGGTGGATGCACATCTCCCCGCTGGTTATAATACACAGAGGCATAATTAAACGTATTACTTTCGCTCACCGCCAGATAATCCACATAATCCTGACCGGATACCCATGTAGTGGTAAAGGTATCTGCACTGTTGGCCTGAGCAATCAGATAATCCTGATAGATCTCACTGCTGTAAATGTCAAATCCACATTCCTTTAATATCTGAAAATCCTTGATCAGATTTCTTACAATATCCCCAAATGACTCTCCTGCACCATATTCTAACATCCAGTCCTTTACGTCATATCCGCTTTCCCCAAAATGCATAAAGGGCAGATATTCACTATTGGCAAGTCCGTAGGAATATATCTCATCCAAATGATACCCTTCCTTTTGATGTCCATATACGATCATAGTCACCAGGGATACTGTAATGATCAATAATAAAATACTCTTCTCTATCCATAATTTTTTCATTGGTTTCTCTTTTTCTCTTTCCAAATCATGCTTCCCAGATATACCATGCATACTAAGGATACCAGTTCAGCAATTCTCCAATACCAACATCCCCGGTAGGATACCTTAAGCGTGCCGCTGTAGTCTGCCGGTATATTCACTCTCACTACGGCAGCCTCTCCCATGACAAGATCATCCCTACCCAGAATGCTATCATCTGAAGAAACCTTGTAACCTTTATAATTCATAAGCGGCAGCAATACATATCCTTCTGCATCACCACTTTTTACTGTCATCTCGATCTTTGTTCCCTGTTTCTCATATTCCAGTATCTGTACACCTTCAAAGGCCCTGGGTTCAAACACGCTGTCCAGTGTAGGTCCATACGCCGAACACAACACATATTCCGCGCCGGTAACAGCTGCGGCTGTATCCACATACTTCAGATCATCCGTTTCCATGGGCGGCTGATTAAGAATACATTGCTGCATAAAATACATTCCGGATATTCCTGTCAAAAGGCACAACGCAATAGATACTGACACGCATACATTCTTGCCCTCTTTATGCCATAGCAACAACAGACCATAACAAGAGGCAAATACTGCAAGAACCGTTCCCAGAGACAAAAATCTCCATACAAATTGTAACGAGGTCACCAAATGAGCAATCTGCGGGAATCTGGTAGATATGGTATCCCAAGGGAAATAAGCAGTAGACATCCACACAGCTATGACACTCAATACCAGTATCACGATTCCCTGTTTCTTCCTGTTATACTGTTCTTCACCGTCTTCTTTTCTTACAACCCATATCATGACAGCACACAATGCCATACCCAATACCAGTGTCAGCCCCAATACCAAAGGCATCTCATTAGCAATACCTTCTCCTGCATCTACATTGCCCCATGAAAAATGCATAAACAGAGCAAGCAGCTGAGGTAGCAGGGTACCTGTAGACTGAAGCAGCTCGGTGGATGTCGTCTGTAAAGCCCGCACATCCTGAGTCAGAGAAAAGTCTACAAAAGGAACCACAAACCACGCATTGACGCCTACTGTAACCAGAACCGTTTTCACCAGCGCCCAGAATCTCTGCTTTCGGAAAGTTCTGAACAATAGCAGGATACATGTCAGTATGATCATTACGCCTGCCATCTCGCCAGTGATCACATGGGTGTTAATGATTCCTGAGATACCAAATACCAACGGAAGGAAACACCATTTATATTGTCTGGTCTCCACATCCTCCGTATAAATGCGGTACATACCATATACGATAAATGGCAGGAATATCATTGCTGTGTATTCCCCGGCTGCAGACCTGATATAGATATCCAGCAGCCTGTAAGGAGCTAATGTGTAAAGCAGGGCGCCTGCCATGGCGATCACATGCTTGCCTGTCATGCGTTTCAAACAGTAATAACAACCAAAACAGGTAAGCAGATTGATCATGATAACATATATGTTGTAACAAAGATCCAACGGAAAACCGACCAATCGCAAAAAAGCCGGTACATATAGTAAGATCTCCCCATAAAAGATGGGATTGGCATATCCATAACCATTAAAGAAATCCGGATTGATTCTCACAGGAAACTGACCGCTCAGCCAACCATCCTTGATACCTTCGATCCTGGTAAGGTGAAAGTTCAGGTCATGACCATTTATATTATATCCTACCAGTACGGGGATGCTGGCAAGCAGTCCCACCAATACCAAGCCTACAAATGCATACTTGCTTTCGGCAGAAATCCCCTTTTTCCTGTCATAGACTACAACACATATGACGATATTGAAAATCATTAGCCAAAGGATTGTATAAAAAAGAGTAACATTTGCTCCATAGGTGGTTTCTTCTATCACCACATCCGTGATGCTGACACTTCCTACACCGTTATAGTACAAACGCAGCGTCATATGTAAATCCACATTCATCCAGAAATCATCACTGCTGCTTGTGCTCCCGTTCTCAAAATAGGTTACCGCTTCTTCAAAAGCATTGTAATATTTCACATAAGAATGTGGCCAACAGAAACTGCCCGGCGAGCTGCTCTCATATGTGACCGTGTACCGATAATGCCCCTTTTCCAAGAAAACTTCCGGAAAAGCATCATACAATCCACCGCCACGACTCTCACCGATGGTGCCGCCAAAGCAGTCAGAATATTCTTCCTCGGTAAAAGTTATCAGCTGTCCCTTATCAAAATGGTAGCTGACTAACTGAGTTACATCCTTGTAATAAGTAACTCCCGCCCATAGAAGTACCAGCAATTCTGCTATGATCAGCAGCTTGACCCAATGACTGCAAGCCAGATTTTTCATGCGCCCGTAAGCACCCTTCCATTTCTCTTGTAAACATATCTTCATTACGCTCTGTATTCCCTTCCTTTATTGCCTCATACCTCGTCAGATACCTACTCAGATACCTTCAACGAAAAGTCACTTCTATCTAAAGAAAAGTTCGTATTATAGTATGGATCTCCCTTATCTAATATTTCCTTCCACTTTTTACGGAACATTTCTGACTCCTTATTATAACGCTCCGCCTTCTCACCATCCGTATCCAGCCCCCTGGAAATGGATTCATAGTGATACAGCTCCGCAAAAGGTGTCCATACATTCAGGTACCCCATTTTTCTAAGCTTCAGGCAGAAATCCACATCATTCAAGGACACTGCAAAACCGGTATCCAGTCCCCCTGCCGCCTCATACAGGCTTTTCTTTACCATTAGACAGGCTCCCGTTACGGCTGACAGGTTCTGGGCATAGCAAAGCCTGCCCATATATCCCAGGTTCATCCTTGCCTGCTTATAGTGAATATGACCGGCAGTTCTGTGAGCCCCCAGACCGATGACTACCCCTGCATGCTGAATGGTCTTATCCTCATAATACAGCTTAGCCCCCACTGCACCTACGTCTTCACGCTGGGCATACATCAGCATCTCTTCTATCCAATTGACTGTGATCACTTCCGTATCATTATTTAAAAGCAAAATATATTCACCCTCTGCATAAGAAACACCCAGATTATTCACTGCCGAATAATTAAAAGCTCCTTCATAGGTCACGATCTTTGCCTGCCCACTTTCCGTAAGCTCTTTATAATATGCTTTGATTTCCTGAGTGGTACTGTTATTCTCCACCACAATGATTTCATAGTTATCATAAGTGGACTTCTCCACGATGGAAGTAATGCATCTTCTCAAATCCTGCTCATGGTCTTTATTGGCGATCACAATGGAAATCTTGGGCTTGCCCAGAATCTGATACTGAATTCTGAAAATCGTCTCAAAAGCTCTGGTACTGGTGATTTCAAAATGCTTAAAACCATGCTTGCGAAGATGTTCTGCCACAGCTCCCTTGGCTGCTTCTATGGCATAGGGCTTTGCCGAAATACCGGAAGCCACACTGCCCGCATGACTTCTCCAATAATACAAGACCTTGGGCACATGTACTACATGTTCTGCGTTATCTGTGAGACGAAGGATCATATCGTGATCCTGACTGCCGTCAAATTTGGTACGGAACAGCTCCGTTCCATCTAAAAGGGCTCTGGAAAACACACTGAAATGGCAGATATAATTGTTGGCACGCAGATTATCCGGCGCATAATCCGGCTTAAAATGCATGGTCAACGCCTTATTGATATCCCCATCATGGAAGGTAGTCTCATCACAGTAAATATAATCTGCATTCTTTTCATTGATCACCTTCACATACTCATACAGTGCACTGGGATGCAAGAGATCGTCCTGGTCAAAGAGACCGATATATTCTCCTGTGGCAAGCTTTAAGCACTCATTGGTATTACCTGATATGCCGCCGTTTTTCTCAAGATGCTTATAGACAATGCGTCCTCCGGCCTTGGCTGCATACTCCTGACAGATCTCACCGATATAGGCATGATCTGCATCGGAACCGTCAGCCAGACAAAGCTCCCAGTTCTCATAAGTCTGATTCATGACAGAATCCAACATTTCTATCTGGAACTGCCTGTCATTGTTCCAAAGAGGCACCAGGATACTGATCTTCACCATCCTTGGGAATACTTCAGAACGCTGCCTTGCTGCCTCTTCCTCAGTAGGTAAGCTTTCCGTGCCAAACTGCTTCATGGCCTTGCGTTCTCTTTTCTTATAATCCAGCTTTTTCACCACGCCTTTCACACCGCCACAGTTGGCCAGTCTGTCCTTCTGGCGAATTGCCCAGTGAATACCGTCTCTGGCAGGTTTGCTGGCTTTCCACAAAGGATTGTTCCTGATACGGTCAAGCTTCCAGGTAAGCTCCTCATTCTTTGCCTCCAGGTCAGCGACTCTTGCTGCCAGATCCGCACTTTTTAAGCGTTCCTGCTCATAAGCCTCTCTATAATCTGCTTCTGTCATGTCTCTCCCAACCTTTCTAAGTTACCTTTGTACATAAAGCGTACTGCTAAAGTTCACTAAACGAATACCGCTTACCCGGCTGTCTGCCAAGATTCCCACGCGGTATACGCCTGCCGGAATCTTGTCCGGTTTCAGCCAAAATCCGCACAATGCCACATTGACCTGATCCGTCATATTTTCTTCCAGATCCGGACGATACTGCCCTTCCAGAGCTATGCCAAGACAACGGATTTTTCCATGGGGCCCAAAAAGCATTTGCGATTCATGCTCTTCAAGCTTCCACAATATCAACTTTCTGTCATAGCAGGCATTATTGTCACCAAGCACCACACTGTAGCCTTGTATACACTGCTGCTCACATCTTTGCA
>JAZRJO010000414.1:0-7271 GCA_045645825.1 Acetatifactor sp.
TAACCATTCTCCCCCTGATAATAATTTTATTTTCACTTCGTCTAAAAATCAATCTAATTATAAAACCAATTGTAGTTTCTGTCAATTCGCAACTATCTGGTTTATGCCAACTTAAATTTAGTTCACTTGGCTCATTGAAAATCAGGACACTCCAAGACCTTTTGGGTATCCTTTATCTAACATAAATAGGGGGCTGTCGGGATGGTCCCTTTTTGCGTTAATGACCACTGGGAAAAAGAAATTTCCTATAAGCAAAAAAGACCCTGCTTCTTCGCAGGGTCTTTGGATACAAGGTATGTAAGATGGGACTTACTTTCTCTGTAAGAAATCCGGGATCTTTAGGGATTTCTCTTCTACGGAGCTGCGGATGTCGGAAGGGCGGTTGATTCCTGTTATGGGTCTGGAAGGGGTAGCCGGCTTCTGGGTAGGCTGTCCGTAATTTACCTGGGCATAGCCGCTTTGGGCGGGTTGCTGGTAGGTGTTTTGGTTGTAGGTGGGCTGGCTGTAGTTCTGGGAGTAGCCGCCCTGGGTATAGATGGGTTGTGCAGGCTGTCTGGTGGGCTGGTTCATGCCTTGCAGGGTGTTCTGTACGCCCAGCGCACCACGGAACTGGGGAATGGTTGTCTGGGTCATTCTGCTTTGGGTTGCAGCGGTTCCCATATCTTCCAGTCCTGTAGCGATGACTGTGATCATGCAGCTGTCGGATTTGGAGGCATCGTACATTGCACCGAAGATGATGTTTACATCTTCTCCTGCCATCTCCTGAACATAGCTTGCAGCATCAGAAGCATCTGCCAGTGTGATATCACCGGATACGTTAATGATCACGTGGGACGCACCGGAAATGGTGGTCTCCAAAAGAGGACTCTCTACTGCCATCTTGACAGCTTCCAGAGCTTTATCATCACCTTTACCTTCACCGATACCGATATGTGCGATACCCTTGTCTTTCATAACAGTCTGTACATCTGCGAAGTCAAGGTTGATCACTGCGGGTACGTTGATCAGGTCTGTGATTCCCTGTACTGCCTGCTGAAGCACTTCATCCGCTTTCTTCAATGCTTCCGGCATGGTAGTTCTGCGGTCAACGATCTCAAGCAGCTTATCATTGGGAATAACGATCAGTGTATCTACATTCTCTTTGATTCTCTCAATTCCTTCCAGCGCATTCATCATACGCGCCTTAGCCTCGAAACGGAAAGGCTTGGTCACTACACCAACGGTCAGGATGCCCATATCTTTTGCAAGCTTGGCTACTACAGGTGCTGCACCGGTACCGGTACCGCCTCCCATACCGCAAGTTACAAATACCATATCTGCACCTTTCAGAGCTGCTGCTACTTCCTCAGCACTCTCCTCAGCCGCCTTTTCACCAATTTCAGGCTTTGCACCTGCACCCAATCCTTTTGTAAGCTTCTCACCGATCTGTAACAGTCTGGGAGCCTTACACAACTGCAGTGCCTGCTTATCGGTATTCACTCCGATAAAGTCCACACCATCGATTTTCTCATCGATCATTCTATTCACAGCATTATTACCTGCTCCGCCAACACCTACTACGATAATTTTTGCAGCAGCTTCTGCATCGTTTGTCTTAATCTCCAGCAAGGGTTTGTCCTCCTTCTTTCCATATGAATTCCTTAATTACTATCATATAATTATTTTGCAAATTAATCAACCCATTTTTTAATTATTTTTAAAAAACTTTATTGTTCCACCTGAAAAGACACATCCGTCCTATCCTGGGTCAGATTTTCCATGCGAAGTGTTCCCTTTTTACCCTCTAACCTGGCAAGCAATTGAGGCAGACGCATCATTTTGTTTTCCAATTGACTCCTGTCACTGCCCAGTGCAGCTTTGATATCGCCGAAGTAAATTGTTATATCTCCTGCCGAATGGAAGAAAATTTTATCTGCATCAAGGTCATACTTGTCCAAAAGTTTCGTAAGCTCCATGATACTTTCAAACACGTCCTGATTTTCCACCGGCAAAATCTCACCCAATATCATATGATCAAAGTTAAGACCTGTGATCTGAGGAATGCCCTCTGTCTTTACTTTAGAGCATTCCACCACATAACCATCTCTGTCAAAATACATATAAGCATCCATATATCGGATATAACCTGCCAGGGCCTTTTCATATACTGTGATCTTTATGGTATCCGGTGTCAGGATATCCACATCAAGCACATCCACAAAAGGAATATTCTTAGCTTCCTTCAGACGGTATTTTAATGACAGATAAAGGGAATTGTCGCCAAGGGGACCTGTCATTACCATATCCTGAATTTCTTCTTTTGTATAATGCAGATTACCCGCTACATACACGTTCTTCACAGTGTGCTTGTGCATCACCAGATATACGGCAAGCACAATTATACTAAGGCCGGACAGCACTATCAATAATTTTAGTATCTTTCTTTTTCCTTTTCTTCTATGCACTATAAATACGCGCTCCTAACTCTCTGAAATCATGGCAGATATTTTCATAACCCCTGGAAATATATCCACAGCCGCTGACTATCGTCTCTCCTTCTGCCATAAGGCCTGCGATCACAAGTGCAGCACCTCCCCGAAGCTCCATGGCTTCCACCCGGGTACCTCGAAGCTTCACCGGCCCTCTCACCTTCACGCTCCTACTATCAATCTGACAGATATCAGCTCCCATTTTCTTAAGAGGCTCTATCACCCGAAAACGATTCTCGAAGATCGTTTCATGCACAAGACACTCTCCTCCTGCCGCTGTCAACATGACAAGCGCAGCAGACTGAAGGTCTGTGGGAAATCCCGGATGGGGCAATGTGATCAGTTGATCCAGTGTGCCAAGCTGATCCGGTGCCTGGACATACAGCGCTCCATTGTTCATCTGACATTCTGCCCCCAACAGCCTGCCAAGACGGATCACTGCTTCCATGTGTTCAACAGGCGCCTCTTCCAGCAACACATTGCCTCCGGTACCAAGACAGGCGATCAGATAGGTGCCCGCCACGATACGGTCTGCCGGCACACGGTACTGGGTACCATACAGGCACTTACCGCCGGTTATGGTCAGACACTCTGTACCGATTCCCTCAATCCGTGCTCCACACTTCTTAAGATATCTGCAAAGATGCTCTACCTCAGGTTCTCTGGCTGCACCCCAAAGTCTGGTAATTCCTTCTGCCGTAACAGCTGCCAGAATGATATTCTCCGTAGCTCCCACGCTGGATGTCTGAAAACAGATATCTGCACCATGTAATCCTTCCGGTGCCCTGCCCCACACTTTACCGTCTTTTTCTTCAAAAACAGCCCCCATTTTCTTCAATGCTTCCAAATGAAAATCAATGGGTCTTGCCCCGATGACACAGCCACCCGGGTACTCCATCATCACCTCTCCTCTTCTGCCCAACAAAGCCCCCATCAAAAACAATGAGGAACGCATACAAGTTACCGCTTCCACCGGCATTTCTGAGAGTGCTACATCTTTCGCATCCACCCGGATGCCGTCACCCTCACGGCATACCTTGCACCCCAAAGCATTCAGAATCTTAAGCATCTGACATACATCCGCGATTTTGGGACAATTACAGATCAGATTATCCCCTCTGGTAAGTATGGTTGCCGCCAATATGGGAAGCGCAGCATTCTTAGAACCATGTATCCTCACATTGCCCTGCAGACGGACACCTCCGTGAACATGTATTGTCTCCATATACATCCATCCCGTTCCTAAAATTTTGAACTATGATATCTTATGTAGTGGACGGGATGTGGGTATCTTGTACCTACACTTCCTTTAGCTGAATCCTTCTGGCCACACTCAGGACAAGTCCCATTTCTATCAGCAAAAACATTACGGACGAACCACCGTAACTGATAAAAGGAAGGGAGATTCCCGTGTTGGGGATACTATTGGTTACAACTGCTATATTCAGGATCACCTGAATAGCAATATGACCAATGACACCTACCACCAGCATGGCACCGAACAGATCCGGAGCGTTGTTGGCAATGATCATCATTCTCCAGAGCAAGATCACAAACATTAATATCACTGCCACTGCGCCAAACAATCCCAGCTCTTCACAGATGATCGAGAAGATCATATCATTCTGTGCTTCCGGCAGAAAGTTCAGCTTCTGCATACTCTGACCCAGTCCTTTTCCCCAAATACCGCCGCTGCCGATGGCATAAAGTCCCTGCAATGTCTGAAACCCTACGCCTTCCGGATCTGTCTCCGGATGCAGCCAAATTGCAATACGTTTGAATCGAAAGTTTCCTCCTGCGGCATCTGTGTTTATGATCCAATAAACAAGAGCCGAGGCAGCAGCAGCAACTCCGCTGCCGATAAGTACATATTTCTTATAGTGGGGATCCGCCACAAAAATCATCAATACGGCGATTCCCACTACAATGATCGCAGAACTAAGGTTACTTGTAATCTTCCAGATCATGATAGCCTGAGGCATGGCTACCACTAACATGAATAAAAATCCTTTTAATGTTCCCGCATTTCGACCAAGCTTACAGACAAGGCATGCCAGGAACAAAATCATACACAGCTTTACTATCTCCGCAGGTTGTACCTGCAGCCCAACACCCGGGATCTTAAACCATCTGGTTGCACCATGGCTGGAAATACCAAGGGGCGTTTTTACTACAGGAATGATGGCAATGGAGAATATATATGCCAAAATTGCAAAACGCTCCCAAAAATGATAAGGAATATTAGCCACCACTGTCATGGCGATCATACCCAGGATACACGCTAAAAGCTGCTTCTTCAGGTAATGTGCAGAATCTCCGTTATAGTCCAGATATGCCGTATAAGAGCTGGCAGAATAAATCATCAACATGCCAAAGCCCAACAGAAATAATATGACGAACAATAGACTATAATCAAAATAATATTCTGTTTTATGATTTTTTTTACGTTTACGGGTACGCTCAGCCACAGGCATCACTCCTTCAGACCATTTACATATTCTTTAAACAAATCGCCCCTCACCTCATAGTTCGGGAACATACCCCAGCTGGCACATGCCGGAGACAACAGTACAGCATCGCCTTCCTTAGCAAGGGCCGTACAAAGCTTTAAACATTCCTCATAAGTATCAGCAAATCGGATCCTGTCAAAACCATGGGTTCTGGCACATGCCGCAATTTTTTCCCTGGTCTGTCCGATCAGGACCAGCCATTTCACCCGACCTTCAAAGCTTTCGATCCACTCATCATATTCGCTTTGCTTGTCATATCCGCCGCCGATCAGGATCGTCGGTTTCCTCATGGCACGGATTCCTCTGATGGCCGCATCCGGATTAGTTCCCTTGGAATCGTTATAATAATCCACACCGCCTTTGGTGGCTACAAATTCGATTCTGTGAGCAACCGCCCGAAAAACCTTAACCACCTTTAAAATAGTCTCCATGGGTACTCCCATGCCTCTTGCAATGGCAATGGCTGCCATCACGTTTTCTGCATTATGAATACCTACCAATGTCATATCTGTGTCAACATTCATAAGTGTTGACACCTGCCCGCCTTCTGCCAGACAGATCATTCCATCCTGCAAAAAGTACCCTTCCGAAAGAACCTGTTGTGATGAGAAGTACATTACCTTTGCCGGACAACGGTCTCCAAACTCTCTGGTATATGGGTCATCATAATTCAGTACGCACACATCTTCCTTAGACTGACGGGATGCAATGGCTTCTTTGGCTGCCACATAAGCTTCCATGGTATGATGTCTGTCCAGATGATCCGGTGTCACATTTAAGATAGCAGATACTTTCGGTCTAAAAGTATGTACCGTCTCCAGCTGAAAACTGCTGATTTCTCCAACCGTTACGGTATCTTGCCCGGTTTTTAATGATTCCAGAGTATAAGGATAACCGATATTACCTACCACAAATACTTTGTCTTTTCCCAGATGAGCTTTCATGATCTCACCTACCAATGTGGTAGTCGTAGTCTTACCATTTGTGCCGGTGATCGCTGCCACCCTGCCCTGCTCAAACCGATAGCCCAGTTCTATCTCTCCCAGGATCTCGATTCCTTCATCCCGCATTTGGTTGATCCAGGGCAGATCCGTAGGTACACCCGGACTAAGTACTACATAATCCACATTCAAATCGGCTGGCAATTCTCCTGTGATACACTTGGCTTTACTTCCATCCGGTAATTTCTTTTTTACATCCTCTATGGTCAACTTGCTATTACTGTCATACAAATAAACATCTGCGCCCTGTGACTCCAGAAGCTCTACAGCAGCCACTCCGCTGATACCGGAACCGACTACCAGATACTTTTGTCCCTTCATGGCATTCCCTCCATATCCTACATCCTACTATGATTCATTATAATTGATTATCCCTAAATAGGGAAGAATATTTTCAAAAAGTTGCCTGATAATCGGTGCAGCCACCTGTCCGCCGTAATAAACACCCTGTGGATTATTGACAATGGCCAGTGCAATGACCTGCGGATCATCTGCCGGTGCAAAACCGATATAAGAAGCGATATATCTTCCGCTGCCTCGTGGAAGTGTCTGGCTGGTAGCAGTCTTGCCGCCAATGCGAAAACCTTCTATAGCCCCATTTTTACCGGTTCCTTCCGACACCACCATTTCCAGAATACTTCTCATGGCAGCTGATGTTTCTTCGGATACGATATTTTCCTCCACAGGATAGGTGAGATGTGTCTCATTGCCTTCTTCATCTACAATTCTAATTCCAAAGTGGGGTGTCACACGATTCCCCCCATTGATAATAGAGGAAGCAGTAGTCACCAGCTGTATAGGCGTAATCTGGAAAGACTGACCAAATGCGACTGTAGCAAGCTCTACATTGCCCATATCTTCCATACGGTGCATAATGGTTCCCGCCTCTCCAGGCAGGTCCACACCGGTCTTTTTCTTAAGACCCATTTTCTCAAAATACTCATAATATTTCTCTACACCCAAGCGAAGCCCTACAGTGATGAAAACAGGATTACATGAATTCATGGTTCCCTGTATAAAATTCTCTCCACCGTGCCCTGCCACTTTGTGGCACCTGATCTTCCGGTCATCTACAATAATAAATCCCGGGCAACTGAATGTACTCTGGGGTGTGACCACACCCTCCTCCAATCCCGCTGCTGCTGTAATGATCTTAAAAGTAGATCCCGGCTCATAGGTATCATTGATGCAGCCGTTACGCCACATCTGGTTTAACAGATCCTGTTTTACCTCCGCACTGCCATCATAGACCACATCTTCCGGCAATTCATAGGGATTGTTCAAATCAAATT
>JAZRJO010000415.1:0-2258 GCA_045645825.1 Acetatifactor sp.
ATCAGCTTCCAGAACCCTTGCCTGCTCATAGGTTGACCGGAACAATTCACAAACAACACATCCGTATCGTCCTGCAGAAGCACATGCCTGCCACATTCCATATACAATGCCAATGCCTGTTTCGCCTGGTTACCAAAAGGAATAATCCTCTCCTTGTTGCCATCGCGACAGACGATATATCCCAGCTTCTGGTTCACATCTGAAATCTTCAATGCGATCAATTCGCTCACCCGCATACCTGTGGCATACAAAAGCTCAAGCATAGCCTTGTCCCGCATTCCCTTTGGAGTATCTCCCACAGGCTGCTCCAAAAGGCTGTTAGCCTCGTCTACTGACAGAATCTCCGGTATACGCTTCTCTACCTTAGGCGCATGAAGGTTTTCAGCCAAATCCTCAGTCACCATCTGCTCTTTGTATAAAAAATGATAAAATGCTTTGACGGATGCAATGTGTCTGGAAACCGTAGCAGCCTTAAACTTCTTCCCTTCCAGATCACGGACAAATTCCTGCAAATCATCTGCTTCAATCTCGGACACTTCTTCTACGCCACGAATAGACAGAAAAGAACGCAGCTTGTTCAGGTCTCTTCGATAAGACATCTGTGTATTGTTTGAAGTCTTCTTAACACTATGCAAATATGATATAAACTCTTCTATCGCCTTATCCATGACCATCTTTGCCTTTCCTAATCCCAATGCTCTCTAGTTTAAAGTCGTAGAATTCTATTATAATCATATTTTGTTACAAAATCAATGCAAAATGCTAAAAATTTTTTAAAATTTTTTTAAGTATTATGGGATTTATATAGCTTTCCAGGGAACATCCTGCTATGATCACTGCTATGATGCCCAAAAGCTGCAGCAATTTTATCAAAATCAGTTGTTTGTTCCCCAGTCTGGCTCCCTTTTCAAAATAGATAAGCCTGCATATCTGCCGGCACCATAGCAAGAGAAAGAAATATGCCGGTCCATAGAGTATATATTGCGGAAAAATGGCTGTTATCACCAAAAGGATTCCTTTTAACCCATATCGCATCACGGCTGCTGCCAGAAACATGCCTGCCGAAGCGCCATAGCCTACTGCTGAACATCCCACCACTGCAAGCCCCAGATAAGTGGTGGCAAGAACAACCAGACCCAATGAGGTTTTCAATCGCATCCCCATTACATACCAGAAAAGAGCATTCCCATCCACAGTCATGTATTTCATATGATAGAGAGCTTCCTCATTCAAAATACCTGTATCTGCCAACAAAACCTTTCTCCCCAGACCGATCAATATCATTCCCAGAACGATACCGGCCAGGAAAAGATAGGAAAGGGATAATCTTCCCAAACGCATTTCATATCACCTGCCTGCATATATGGTTACGGTATCGGCTGACCATCCGGGGCAAACGAAAACCGTTGTCTATATATATGCAGAAGCTTCCACCCACATACCAAGAAGAATGTTATAAACCAAAACGGAACTGTCCGAAAACAGTTCCGCCATTTATCACTTTTAAACTTTATTTACCGTACTTACGGGCATAGGCCAAAATGGCTGCCACTGTCTTAGCATCCTGCAGTTTGCCTGAAAGGATCATATCCACCAATTCCTCCACCGTATAGGCCTCCACATTGATGAATTCATCCTCATCCAGATGTTGCGCACTGGGGATCAGATCTCTGGCCACATAAATATCTATCTTCTCGTTACAGAAAGCCACCGTGGTTCTGATGGAGATCAAAAACTCCGGGTGTTCACAGCGAAATCCGGTCTCCTCCTCCAGTTCCCTGGCTGCAGCCAAAATGGTAGGCTCATCAGGCCCTTTCAGCCCACCGGCCGGTATCTCCAGTGTCTCACGTTCCAGTGCATTACGGTATTGGCGTACCATCAACAGTTTGCCATCCTCTCTCACAGCAACCATAGCCGCAGCGCCTTTATGCCGGATAAAATCCCATACAGCCACATTTCCGTTAGGTATCTGCATGGTATCCTGGTAATAATCTATGATGTGCCCCTTGGCTACCAGCTCACGCTTGATTCTCTTAAATTCTTGTGCCATTTCTCTATTCTCCAAAAAGTTGCAGGCCCATGCCGTTGTCAGATTAATCTAAAAGTTTCTCTAGACTTACAAGTTTCACGCAAAGCACGAACAAAGCTGCGGCTTGTTCCATTTCTTCTACGCTGGGGAAGGAAGGTGCAATACGGATGTTACTGTCCTCAGGATCTATGCCGTAAGGGTAAGTAGCGCCGGCACCTGTCAACACCAT
>JAZRJO010000416.1:0-2468 GCA_045645825.1 Acetatifactor sp.
TGCCCATCCTGCGGAGCGCCAATGAAGAAAGCAAAGTATGATCCATCATGGGTGGACGAGGCCGAAGGCCTCTCTGCTCTGCTGGATGACGATTGGTAAGCATACAGATAAATCGGGATTTGATGAAGAAACATCAAGGGAAGAGAGAAAAATGCGAGTATGTGTTATGACACTAGGTTCTCGTGGCGATGTGCAGCCTTATGTAGCGTTAGGAAAAGAATTGATAAAGCATGGTCATGCCGCCACGATTTGTACCGGAGGAAGCTTCCAAAAGTTCATAGAAGAAAACGGTGTCGAGTTTAAAGAAACCGCCAGCGATCTAATGGCAATTGCCCAAACACCTGAAGGCAAAGCTATTTTGGAACATCCGATAAGAAACATGAGGCTTGCACTTCGATATTCTAAAGAAGTCATCAATCCAGCCTATCGAAAAACATTGGACGATTTCTACAATGCGGCTAAGGGTGCGGATATGATCGTGTACCATCCGAAAGCATTGGGTGCGGTAGACATAGCACTAAGTCTTAGGATACCTTGCGTAAGTATGCCTCCTGTTCCTATTACTTTTCCTGCCAGCGAGTTCGCCAATCTTGCATTAACACATAAAAACCTTGGGCCTGTATTAAACAAACTTTCATATATAATAAATGAGAAAGCAGAGGCGTCACAGATAAAGGAAATCAATGATTTTCGTGAGAAAACACTTGGTATTAAAAGGCGCCGAGCCGGAATATACACCTATACGGATGGATCAAATCATATTCCTATTGTTTATCCGATAAGCTCTTTGCTGTTTCCTGATGTCAGGAGTTGGGACGGACAAGTGTTTCTGCCCGGATTTCTGTTTTTGGAGACAGATGAAGAACTATCCGATGAAATAATAGATTTCTTAAATGCGGGAGAAGCGCCTGTCGTTGTATCATTCAGCAGTATGCCGCTTTCTGATCCTGAAAGATTTATGAAAAAGCTGGCTCAGGCTATTGAGAAAACCAATGAACGGGCTATCGTTTTGACTGGGAATAGTGGAATTGTTGGGCAAAGCAGTAAAGAAATCCTATTCGTTAAGTCGGCACCTCATTCACTTTTATTTCCCCGGGCAAAAGGAGTGGTTCACCACGGCGGAGTAGGAACGATGGCTGCGGCATTAATGGCAGGTGTACCTCAGCAGATTATTCCATTTTCGGTGGATCAGCCTTTTTGGGCAGACCGATTATATAAATTAGGGTACGGGCTCAAACCTTTGAAGGAGAAAACACTTTCTTCTGATGACTTAGTCAATGCTTTTATTCAAATGAATACCCACGAGGTACAGTCAAAGGCAAAACAAATCGGCGTAGAAATTCAGGCTGAGAATGGGAATAAAAAATTAGTGGAATATCTGGAAGAGCTATTATAAACAAATTCCGGTTTGTAGGTGGTAATGATACTGATATGAGAGATAGATACGTAAGAGGTAGAAAATGGTAATACTTATAACGGGTGCATCCCATGTCGGGAAAACACTTCTGGCACAAAAGATGCTGGAGAAGTACAAGTATCCGTATCTGTCGATCGACCATCTGAAGATGGGCCTTATTCGCTGCGGATATACTGATCTCACGCCCGAAGACGATGACGAGCTTACGGATTATCTGTGGCCGATAGTCAGAGAGATTGTTAAGACGGCTATAGAGAATGACCAGAATCTTATTGTGGAAGGCTGCTATATTCCTGCTGAATGGCGACGGGATATTGATCAGAGATATCTGGAACACATCAAATTCATCTGCCTTGCAATGTCCGAGGAATACATAGAAGATCATTTTGATGCAATCATTGTACATGAATCCGAGGTGGAAAACAGATTGATCAAGGCAGACTGTACTGCTGATGATCTTAAGCAATGTAATAGATGGTTTATTGATTTGTTTAGCAGCGTCGGCGAAAAAGTTGTGATTATAGAAGATGATTTCGACAAAACGTTGGCGAAGCTTTTAGACTGATAAATCGGGATTTGTGGAGGAATAAGAATGACAAATGAATTATTCGAATTGGCTGCGAAACGCAGATCAATAAGACGATATACAAACGATCATATCAATGATGCTATCTTGAATGAGATTATGAAGGTAGCCCTTGCCGCCCCATGTTCTTTCGGCCATCGGCCGGTCGAATTTGTTGTCGTCAGAGATAAAAAAAGGATCATCGATTTGGCTGCCTGTAAAAGTCTTGGCGGCAGTCAGATCATTGGTGCTGATGCGGTCATAGTTGTGATGGTCAAACTGGAGCGAGGAGAATTCTGGATAGAAGATGGAGCTATAGCATCGGGATATATTCTGTTGGCAGCAGAGCAATATGATGTTGGGGCGTGCTGGGTTCATATTCGTAATCGGGCAGGCAAGAAAGGATCTTCAGACGAAGAGATCCGGGAACTGCTTGATGTTCCTAACGATTATGCTGTCTTAAACCTGATAGCGTTAGGTGGAAAA
>JAZRJO010000417.1:0-5306 GCA_045645825.1 Acetatifactor sp.
CTGCTGCGCCCACGTCACCAGGTAATATTTTCCCTTCTTCCAAAAGCTTCTTAGCTCTTTCCAATTTTTGCCGCAGTACATACTCCGCAAAGTTCTCGCCCATCTCACTTTGGAACCGCCTGATGAATTGTCTGGGGCTTAAATGCACATATTGAGACACGTCTTTATAAGTAAAATCATCTCCCAAGTGGTTGTTGATATAATTGCAGGCTTTTTGGATGCTGTCATCCCCGCTCTTTTTCGCTGCAGGTGATACCAGATCACGGGACACCAGCTCATCATTCAGGCTACACAGAAGTTCAGACAATGAACTGCTGATATCGGCATTTTCCGAAATATCCAGAGC
Source organism: Acetatifactor sp. (assembly GCA_045645825.1). Lineage (GTDB taxonomy): Bacteria > Bacillota > Clostridia > Lachnospirales > Lachnospiraceae > Acetatifactor. The sequence goes on from JAZRJO010000417.1 coordinate 347, forward strand.
CATTAACTTCCGGGCAAACTCTTTGGCTATGCTTCTGTCTTTTTCCTCTAATTTGGTCTGCAAAAGATTTAACAGGCGTTTGATCAGCACCCGGCGGATTTCAAGAGGGGCTTTTTGCATTATGGGCTTAAGGTTAGCATAGACAAGCCAGTTTTCTTCGTCTTCACCAAGTACCGCCGCTGACATGGCGCGGGTAAGAGAAAGCACCTGATCATAAGCTTCTTCTCCAAAGCCGTGAACCAGATGCTTTTCATATTGGAATTTGTCCAGTTCCTTCTTAATCTGGGCAAAACATCCCCTCAATTTTTCATAATTAATAGGTTTTAACAAATATTCGAAAACGTCATAACGCATAGCTTCCCTGGCGTACTCAAACTCACGGTAGCCGCTAAGCAGCACTACCTTCATCCACGGATACTTTTCTCTGACAACTTTAGCTACCTGAAGACCGGAAACCTTAAACATACGGATATCCGTCAGAAGCACGTCTGCACGATTCTCTTCCAGATACTTAAGCACATCCTCTCCGTCTTCCAGCATCGCCGTCACCTGAAATCCCATCGCATTCCAGTCGTTAAGATAATATAGGCCCGAACGAATCAGCGCATCATCATCTGCAATTACCACTTGATACATAATGACCTCCTAATTTTGCAAAATGCGATTTTATTTATTTTATCACATAATTTGGACTGATGACAAGGCAGCAGAGCCAACTTGTCACCTTATCCCACTATGTCACTTTCACCCCCCATATAATAGTATGCCCACAAAAAGGCTACTCAACCAAAACAATATCAACTATGGTAATACCACCGGGTGTTGTTTTCGTCTTGAAGCTTGTATATACAACATCCGTAACATCTTCATATTTATATACAGTTAAACCTTCACTACTGTTATGATTGTATTTTACCGGCAGGATCGGAAAAAAGCTTACTACCTTCGCATCAAGAATGCCTTTTTTCGTATTGACTTCAATAGGACGATACCTATCACGCTCCGGATTATATAAAAACAAACGATATGTACCATTCTTCAGACGTAGCAATATATTGGGGCAATCACATTTCTTATAGCCGCCGGACTTATTGGCTGCTCCCTCACACGAAATAGCTATTTGGGCATCATTCGCATGATAAAGCAGCTTTGCAAGCGCGGTGATAAAGCCTTTTGAATGCTTCATAAAGGCAATGGTATCCATAAGCGGACAATTCCAATTGGGCACTTCATCTATCTTAAACTCAGGTTCTGCAATATCATCAGGAAGCATAAGACAATCTTCCACCTGTTTATGAATGTCCTGTGAAAGATTGGCGCCGAAACAAAATGCCGTCATCTTATAGTCAGCAGTTTCATCTGTAAAGGATATATCCGGCATAATCCCGTATATGGAAAGATCAAAGCCTGCCGGTACCGTAGCAACAACAGGTCCGTTGGAATAAGCCGCAACGGCTTGCCGTTCCTCTTCGGGAAGCAAATCAAAATTAGGTACAAAAAGCGTTCCCTTGGCAGAAGATATATGTTCTATTCTGACGGTTCCGCCGCAGGGTGCCCCATGATTTGCTGTTTCATATACAAATTTATGTGCGGACCATCTTCCGGTTTCTATGACAGCAGGGAGTGTATTATACAACGCAGCATCTGACCATAATACAACGGGTGTCAATACACTTTCCACATCATGAGTATATGCTACAGCAAAATGCTTACGCAAATAGTCCCATTCTCCTTCTTCTATGGCATCTCCCAGACAGATCATAATTCCATCAGCCGCACGTCTGCAGCCGGCATCCGTAACAAGCTGTTGACCCAGAAGTGTATAGATATCACGCTGAAACAGGTTGGGTTCATGCTGCAAAGCATCCCACTCTTCAGTAGAGTCTTTGTCGCCCAGCATGCAAAGCTGTTCCGTTCCGTCAAGAAATGCAGCATTCAGCCCAACTGTTGACATAATCCGCCAGAAGCGCTCAGTGCGCCCGTTAAAATACACACTGGTAGGTAAAGTGTTCGGCATAATATAGTCCACCCCAGCTCGAGCAAAACTCTTTAAGTCAATACCGTTGCAGTACAATGTTTCAAAGGGATCAGTCAGATAAACCGCAAGGGCGATCACCTTTTTGCCGATGGCATGAACGGCATCACATATTTTTTTCATAAAGCCTTCCCAACGCTGTCTTAAAAATAATATCCATTGTTCACGACAGCTCTTCCATATCCAGTCACCACGAAGAGCCATGGCATCAGCCTCATCACTCCCCATGGAAGACATAACATCCTCAGGCGGGATAATACCGGTAAATTCAAGAAACTGCCCTATAAACTCTGTTGAAAAATCGCTGTTATGACTCACACCGGAGGGGCAAAAGTTATCCGCCATCTGTATACCCTCAAATCCATAGTCCACAAGCACCTTACAAAGTTTTTCAACAAAAAAATCTTCATAATAAGTCCCATCAGCAAAACGCTTTAAAGGATAAAGTTCTATGCGGGAGCCATCTCTATTGAATTGATGCAATTCAGGGTGGTCGGTGATCCATTCCCGATGGTACAAATTGTGATAAGACGCCCCCTGTATGCTGAGATAAGGTGCAATACCTGCTTTGTTAAGCTGATCAACAGCTCCCCTCAGATCATAGTTTGTCCACGGCTGACGATCACGGATAATATTTCTGGGAATTGCTCTGTATGCACAATCATCCGGGTGTAGTTCAAATTCTGTCTCCATATCCGTGTGTTGATTTATAATGTCAGGATGGGGCAGAAACAGACAAACTCCGTCCGGAAGGAATCCCATTCGTGCCTTCCATTCACCCACACCATAATCCGGCAGATCACGATTCAGACCGAATAGTTGCATCCATATAAAAAGTTTTCCATTCTCTACCATATGCCTGTCCTGTTCCAAAGCCTTGTTGTACGCTTGCATTTGAACAACCTCCTGTTATTTATATACCGGCTTCAAATACTTTGGCATACCGTTTTCAAAAGGCACTGCACTTTCCCCTTGAATCAGCGGTATCACATAAGCAAGGAATTCCTCTGCAATGTCAGTTCCACCTGCAGTAATCCACTGGTCAGGGAATTTCTTTTCCTGATTACAGATCTTATTCACATCTTCTGTACCGTAAGAAATAGCATATTCACCTTCTTTTCTTACAAAAGTAACCATAATGCCTGTCTTGGATTCAAGCGCAGCAAGTACACCATGCCTGCCGGCTCCTTCCGCCTCGTTCATATCGGTCCGGGATGCCAGTATGGAAGAACATCTCTGGGGAAGGTTGATTTCGATAGAACGGCACTTGCAGCCGATTCTTTCTTTGATGATACCTTCCAAAACCTTGCCACAGCCGGTAAGCATCTTGTGACCAAAGTTGTCCACCCCTGCATCTGCACCGTATTCGCAGATAAATTTGCCATTCTTGTCAGAAATGCCCTCTGATACACATACGACTACGGATGACTGCTGTTTCAGTGCTTCTTTTACATCACTTACAAAAGAATCCACTTCAAAATCACTTTCCGGCAAGTATACCAGTAAAGGATTACGGTCATAGTCTGTTCTGGCCAGAACACCAGCTGCTGTTACCCATCCGGCATTACGTCCCATCAGTTCTACAATGGTCACTACAGGATGCTCATACACACCGGCATCCAATACGATTTCTTTCACAGTGGCTGCCACATATTTGGCAGTGGATCCGTAACCGGGGGTATGGTCCGTCATGATCAGGTCATTGTCAATAGTCTTGGGGACTCCTACAAAACAAATATCAGAACCCACTTTAGCAGCATATCTGCTTAGTTTAGAAACAGTATCCATAGAGTCATTGCCACCGATATAGAATAACGCTTTAATCTCATACTCTTCCAACTTCTTAAGAATGGCAGGATAAACCGCATCTTCTATATTCTCGGGTAATTTATAACGACAGCTTCCCAGGAAAGACGCCGGTGTAGTCTTTAATAAGCTGATATCATGATCTTTGGCATAATCTGACATATTGATCACTCGATTTTTCAAGAATCCCTCGATGCCATTTGCCATACCAAAGACTACATCCACTTTATCATTGTCGATTGCTTCCTGTACAACGCCATATAAAGAAGCGTTGATGACAGCCGTAGGGCCGCCTGATTGTCCTACTAAAATATTGTACATCTTTTTCCTCATTTCTTCGTTTGCAAATTATTCTTTTATGCGGAACAAGCTCCTGTAAAGGAGCCTGTTCGGAACGAAATCTTATTTATCTCTACAGAGTAGCAGCCTCATCAACGATCTTCTTCAGAGCTTCAAGAGCTTCCTCAGGAAGAGCATCGTATCCTGCTTTCTTGGTGCTGAAGCCTTCTACAGCGTCTACACGATTCTGCATAGCATTCTTAAGTGCTGCAACATAATCCGCATCGTTAAGGTCAGGAGTAAAGCCTTCCCAATCCATGATCTCGATATCGGAGAAAGGTCCCCACTGAGTGAACTCAGCTCTCTTCTCAACGATAGCTTCCAGAACACCAAGTGTATCAGCAGGTGTTACCTTCTTGCCCATGAAGTCTCCGGTGTTGATGATGTAGCAGTCTACTTACTTCTCTTCTACCAACTTCTTGAACTTCTCGTAGTCGTTAACCAGAGGATAGGTTCTGAAAGGGTTCGCATAAGGAACGATACGAAGAGCGTTCATATCGGTACCTGCTGCTACACGCTCTGCGGTAGAGGTCTTGGTAGCCAGAGTAGCACCCATAACAGATGCCAAAGCTGCACCTTTCAGCTTCACTACAGGAGGAATGGTAGGATCCTTCATGATCCAGAAGATTGCATTTACAGGAGCATCGATCTTGTCTACGCGGTTAGGAGACCACAGTTTGGACTTGATCGCACGTCCGTTACCATTTCTGATATCCTCAGTAACCAGCTGAACCTTGCCATCCTCATCCAGGGTAGCGGATACGTTCTGAGCAGTCATCA
>JAZRJO010000418.1:0-4354 GCA_045645825.1 Acetatifactor sp.
CCGTGGGCCCGTACATATTCATCAGTATGCCGTCACTGTAGGCATAGAACTGCCCAAGCAACGTCTCTGTAAGCACCTCACCGCCAAGCAGCACGATGCGAATATTATGAGCAGCCTTACAGAATGCCTCATTCGCCAGACACATCTGCAATCTGGAAGGTGTCATTTCAAAAATTCCTGTCTGATAGGTGTCCATCAGCTTAGCCAGCTTCCAGGGAAGCATCATCTCTTCCTCGTCCGCAAGCACCACTGTCCGTCCCAGAGAAAGGGCGATTAATGTCTCTACCACGAAACAGTCAAACACGGAATTGGTAGAACACAGTACCGTTCCCTCTATAGGATCCAACAAGGCCTTCATCTGACTGCACAGATTGGACAGAGAACGATGGCGTAGCATCACGCCTTTGGGTTTGCCGGTGGAACCGGAGGTAAACAGTACATTTGCCACCCCTTCTGCTCCCATAGGTTTGTCTACAAAGCTTTCCGCCTCTCCCTCCGGTAACTCCTCCATAGGACAGGGAAATCCCTCCTCCATAAGCTTTGAGGGAAGCTGTTTCTTTGCAATCTCATCATACAAGAAAATTACTGCACCGGACATTTCCAGCATAGATTGAAGTCTGGCAGCCGGGAAGGTAGGCAGCAGAAACGTATATACCCCGCCTGCTTTTAATACAGCGTACATAGCTGCGATCATATCCGGCGTTCTGCCAAGACATAATCCCACACACTGACCTAGCTGAAGACCTTTCTTAGTCAGGAACGTGGCAATGGCATTGGCGCGCCTCTCTAGCTGTGCAAAGGAGGTCTTCTCCCCATGGAAGATCACTGCCGTACTCTCTCCCATAGACATGGCCTTATTGTGCAGCTGCTTATGGATGGGCAGATTGACAAAAGGAGTCACTTCATAATTGGGATTCTCCACATACTTACGGTAATCCTCAGGACAAAGTACAGAAAGCTGCCCGATGGCAGTATCCTTCCCTTTTATCAACTCCTGTAAAAGTTGCTTCATACATCTGCCATAGAAGCAGATGGTCTCCTGTAAAAATACACTCGTTGCATAGGAAAAACGCAGCACCGGCCTCTCTCTGTGTGCCAGCTCTACGATCATATCCATCTTTACCGCACCTGTCGCAACAGGTACATATGTCATGGGCTCTCCATCCAGCAAAAGAGCCGTCTCATCCACAGGACTTTGGGTCAACATTACCTGATACAGGGCATTCTGCTCTCCCCGGGGAAGCTTCAGTGCCTGTATGATTTCCTCTAAGGACACCTGCTGATGATCCAGCATGCCTGTTACTTCCTGCTGTACGCGGCTGATCCACTGACTGATGCTAAGCTCTGCCTGCGGCCTTAACCGAACAGGCAGTGTCTTTATAAATGGTCCACAGATTTCCCCAGTCTGTGGGAATCTTCGTCCGCCAACAGGTGTACCAATGATGAAATCTTCTCTTCCTGAGATCCGAGATAACAGAATGCCAAAAGCAGCCAGAAACAGTACGTATTCCGAAATACCTTTCTCTCTGCAGTAGTTGGCACAAGCTTCACTTTCTGACTCTGTCAGCATCAGTTCATATTCTTTTCCCTGATAATCAAATCTCTTAGGACGCACATAATCACCGGGTAATACAAGAGGCTCCGGAAGCTCCTTCAAGTGGTCTACCCAATAGTCCAGATGCAGTCCCGGCTCACCCACCTTCTGATTGGCTACAGTTTCCAAGGTATAAAGATAATCATAATAATTCCACTCTGTTCTGATCATCTCTCCACCATAAGCCTTATCCAGTCGTTTCAGAAGTAACGGGGTACTCAGTCCATCACTGATTATGTGATGAGTATCCACGAATAAGTACCATTCATCCTGCTGTGATCTCCAGAGAGCTGCCCGGATTAGTGGTGCCCTTTCCAGCTGAAAAGGACGTAAAAAAGCCTCACATGCTCGGGTAAAATCATCCGCAGTCAACTGCTCTATCTCAAACATTACTTCATCAGCCACCCGCGCATATATCCTGCCTGATTCCTGCACATATGCAGTAGGAAGAATGGCATCTTCACGGAACAATTGTGCAAAAGCAGCCGTCAACCGCTCTCTGTCCGGCTCCTTCTTCAGCACAAAAGCACCCGGCATATGGTAAGCGAACCCACTGCTGTCCAGTATGGACTGTATATAAATCCCCTGCTGTATCGGTGAAAGTTCATATTCTGTATGTAACGGTGCCTTCCGAAATGTATAATAGTGGCTATCCTCATTAATCGGTGCAGCCGAAGTAATCAACTTCTGATTCTGGGGCTCTCCATCCAGAAATGCAGCCAACTTCCATGCACTTCTGCAGGCATACAGATCTGCAATCCTCACCCTGTGTCCAAGCCGTTCCTCGATTTGGGCAATGCATTCCATGGCATTTAGAGAATTACCGCCTGCCAGGAAAAAATCACTGCCACCTTTCATACTTTCCTGCTGTAATACCGTACGAAAAATATCCAGTATCACCTCTGCAGTATGGGTCAATTGCTGATCTATTGCCACATCCTGAGGCATGGGTAGACGTTTTTCATCCACCTTGCCATTGGTATTTGTGGGCATTTTTTCTAACATGATTAGAAATGCAGGCACCATATATCTGGGCAAATAGGTCGCCAAATGGGCCAACAACTGTGCTTCATTGATTTTCCCCTGTGCACAGTAGTAAGCTCCCAAAACTGACTGACCATTTATCTCACATACCCTGGCTGCGGCTATCGTAATGCCGGGGTATGACTCCATGCAGGATACCACTTCCTGAGGCTCTATTCTAAGGCCGCGCAGCTTCACCTGCCTGTCTAAACGACCGGTCAGCACGATCTCGCCCTCCGGTGTCCAGGTGGCAATATCCCCGGTAGAATAGATTCGATCCTCCACCACAAAGGGATTCTCCTGAAAGCTCTTTGCCGTCAATTCCGGCTGATTCCGGTATCCCCGGCCCACACATTTACCGCCTACATAAAGCTGCCCATAACCACCCACCGGCAAAGGATTCATCCACTGATCCAGTACATACAGCCGACAATTCCCCATAGGACGGCCGGCAGTGATTCTGTCCGCATGGGACAATTCCTTCATACTTACAGCCACTGTAGTCTCGGAAGGGCCGTATTGATTGTATATTCTGGCACGAGTCAACTTCTTTAGCTTCTTCAAAAGTTCTGCCGGAAAAGCTTCTCCACCGCACACCATACTTTCTATTTTCCACAGGCAGGAGCGGAAGGCACGATTCTGAAGCAATGCAGAAAGTCTGGAGGGCGTCATGGCAAAGTATCCTACAGCATAACCATTGATCAGTGCAGCCAGACGCTCCGCAGACTCAAGCTCCTCCTGTGCCGGCAGCACAATGGTCCTGCCATTTAGCAGTGCCACAATACTTTCCAGCATGAAGGCATCAAATCCCACGTTACATACAGACATCACAGCTCCCTGCCCGTAAACAGGACTCATTTCCTGGGAAAGGTTCAGCACATTCCTGTGGGTAATCTCCACACCCTTAGGTTCCCCTGTGCTTCCGGATGTATATACTACATATGCAAGGCGGTCTCCGGGAAGCTTCTTCTCCGTGTCGTCCTCCTTATCACACACATTCCTGCCCTTTGCCCCTAAATACCCGGACAAATTTATATCTTCCACCATCAGAACCGGTACAGAACAATCTCCCAGGCGTGCTTTTCCCTTCTCCCCTGTGATCAACACAGAAGCTTCGCTCTGCTTCAGAATGTGACGTATCCTTTCCAATGGGGTATCTTCTGAAAGTACAAGATATCCGCAACCTGCCTGCAGGCTACCCACCATGGCCCCAAACAGATCAAAGTTTCTGGGCAACAAAATGGCAACCAGCGCATCCTCTTCAAGATTTTGCTTTGTAAGCGCCGCAGCAAACCGCTCACTTTTATGTAGAAGCCCACTATAAGTCATTCGTTCTCCGTTACAGATCAGCGCCACACGATTCAGATACTCATTGCAGCTGCTCACCAGCGCATCATACACAGAACGCTCCTCCAAATACCGGTCAGTTTCATTAAAGGTGTAAAGAAGCTGTTCCATTTCTTCCATGGACAGAACTCTCAACTGATGAATCGACTTGTCAGGCTCCGCCAAAGCTTCGTTCAAAATATGACACAGATTATGATGCAGCCTTGTAATCTCCTCTTCTGTAAAAAACTGAGCCAAATAATCATAATCCACCGCATACTTTTTATGATCTCTCAGGTTGGTCAAGTGAATGGTCAGTTGCTCTGCCTGATAGCCGCAGTAATGCCATCGCCCGGACAATATCACAGAAGTATCTCTGCTCTCAAATATCTTACAAGTCGGAGGCCAAGC
>JAZRJO010000419.1:0-6077 GCA_045645825.1 Acetatifactor sp.
AACTCTAACAGTCTTGCAGATGTCGAACCAAACCACCATGCCCGCCCCCTGTCAGCCCCATGCATCCCTGCCCAAGTCATATGCCTGCCGGCGGTGTGTTGTTCTTGGTCTAGAATTGTATAGTGTTATGGATAAGTAAAAATATCTGCGAGATGTTCCTAATGTGGTTGAAAATTCTTTGAAACTATAGTAAAATGGAGATAGAAATTTTCGCATAATGGAGAGAATGAAATGGATATTAAAGAGACGATTGAGAAAATTGTAGATGCAGTGAAAAATGATGATGATCTTCTGGAGCAGTTTCAGAAGGAGCCTGTGAAGGCGATTGAAAATATCATTGGTATTGACCTTCCGGATGATATTGTAGAAAAGGTCATCGAAGGTGTTAAAGGTAAGATTACCTTGGACAAAGCTGCTAATGCACTTGGAATGCTGAAGAAGTTGTTTTAAAAACCGTGACTGCAGTTTAAGAATAAGGAGCTACCCTCTGACACAATAATAGTGGCAGAGGGTAATTTGAGTTTTTGTAAAAGAGGTATTGAAAGAGGTTATTTAGAAAGGCGTTAATATGTCAAAGAATATTATTATCATTACCGGAGCCTCTTCGGGCATTGGTAAGGAATTTGCATACCAGATTGACCCGTATTTTGAGGGAATAGATGAAATCTGGCTGATTGCCAGAAGCCGTGAGCGATTACAGGAGGTTGCTGACAGTCTTCAGCATAGAACGCGAATCTTTGCAATGGATATCACCAACGAAGCACAGGTAGAACGGCTTACAGATTCTTTGGAAGAACATCATGCATGTATTCGCATGCTGATAAACTGTGCAGGTTATGGATTGTTGGGAGCCTTTTCAAAGGTGGCGGCAAAGGATGTGAAAGGGCAGTTAGGGATGGTGCGTTTAAATTGTGAGGCCCTTACCCATGTGACCCATTTTTGTCTTCCTTATATGACAAGGGGAAGCCGGATCATACAATTGGCTTCCAGTGCAGCTTTTTTGCCCCAGCCGGGTTTTGCAGTATATGCAGCTACCAAGTCTTATGTGCATAGTTTTTCCAGAGCACTTGGCGAGGAGCTTCGGCCAAAGGGAATCTATGTAACCAGTGTTTGTCCCGGGCCGGTTGACACGCCGTTTTTTGATGTTGCCGAAAAGTCCGGCAGCACATTGGGTGTTAAGAAGTTTACCCTGGTCAGTGCAGAGAAAGTGGTAAAGCTGGCACTTAAGGATTCCTACCACAAACGTCCTCTGTCTGTGTGCAGCTTGCCTATTCAAGCTTTTGGGGTGCTGGCAAAATGCCTGCCTCACCAATGGATATTGACTATTATGCGATTTTTAAAATAGAGTATAGAGAACGGAGATTACCATGCAGATAAAAAGACTTTTTAACGCTGATTCCTTCAAAGGAACAAAAGGCTATCTGGATTCTCAGAAAAAGTTTGAAGTGATACGAACGCTAATTTATTTCGCCATCTCCATCAGTCTGTTCATAGCAGGCTGGGTGACTACTAAGACGAAAGTAAATCTGCTAACCATTGTAGCAGTGCTTGGATGCCTTCCGGCCAGTAAAAGTGCTGTACAGATGATCATGTATCTGCGCTATCGCAGTCTGTCCAAGGAAGCCCTGGATAAAATCACCAGGCACACAGAAGGTCTTACTGCGTTATATGACCTTGTATTTACTTCCTATGATAAAAATTTTAACGTAGGACATCTGGTCATAAAAGGCAATACACTGGTGGGCTACACAGAAGACAAAAAGTTTGCAGAAAAGGCATTTTACACCCATATAGATCAGATCTTGAAAAAAGACAGGATCACAGGTGTTTCCATCAAAATTTTTAGTGATATAGGGAAATATACAGAGCGTCTTGAACAGCTTAAGGAGCTTGCAGCAGATGAGAGTTTAACAGAGAGTATCATCTGCACATTAAAGAGTCTTTGCTTATAATGTAAGATATACAAATTGTCAGAGGTAATATTATGCAGTCAGTGATCATCGGCCCCAATCAGGCCGGACAGAGATTTGATAAATTTCTTCATAAGTACCTTCCGCAGGCCAACACAAGCTTTTTATATAAGATGCTTCGTAAGAAAAATATTACCTTAAACGGCAAGAAAGCGGAAGGGAAGGAGATGCTGAAGGAAGGCGACGAAGTGAAGCTGTTTTTTGCACAAGATACTTTTGCAAAGTTTGCAGGTGTAGACCTTGTGACTGAAAAGGATACGGAGCAAGGTTCGATAGAACCTCCGCAAACAGCGGAATACGAAGCTGCTTTTTATAAGCTTAAAAACATTCAGGTCATTTACGAAGATGAACACGTACTGATCCTGAACAAGCCCGGTGGCATTTTAACGCAGAAAGCATCCCCTACAGACCTCAGCTTGAACGAATGGATGATTGGTTACCTGCTTCACACCCAAGCTATCACGGTAGGGGAGCTGCATTCCTTCAAACCTTCAGTCTGTAACCGTCTTGACCGTAATACCAGTGGTCTGGTGATTTGCGGCAAGTCTCTGCCAGGAAGTCAGGCATTGTCCAAGTTGATTCACGATAGGTCTGTGCGTAAATTTTACAGGACGATCGTAGCCGGTTGTGTGACAAAGAGCAGGCAGATAGATGGTTATCTGATCAAAAATGAAAAGACCAATATGGTCCAAGTGTTGGATACGCCACCCAATTTGTCTGTCAAACCAAAACAACAAAAAGAGGATAAAGCTGAGCAGATTCGCACTTCTTATATGCCGCTCAGTCAGCTTGACAATAAGTACACATATCTGGAAGTAGAACTGATCACCGGCAAAACCCACCAGATCAGGGCACATTTAGCAAGTATCGGGCATCCCTTGTTGGGTGACTACAAATACGGCAATATGAAATTAAATGAATCATGGAAGCAGCGGTATCGGCTTTCCAGCCAGCTTTTGCATGCATATCGCCTGGAATTTCCTGTTCTAACGGGAGTGCTTGGCGATTTAAGCGGACAAACAGTGGTGGCGCCACTGCCCAAAATATTTGAAAAGATACTAAATGATTACAATGTTGAGGTAAACTGATGGCCACTTGGAATTCCAGAGGGCTTCGGGGATCCACACTGGAAGAGATGATCAACCGTACCAATGAGAAGTACGCCGAAAGCGGTCTGGCACTGATCCAGAAAGTACCCACCCCGATCACCCCCATCAAAATGGATAAAGAACACCGCCAGATCACACTGGCATATTTTGAGCAGAAGTCTACTGTGGACTATATCGGCGCCGTTCAAGGGCTCCCCGTGTGTTTTGACGCCAAGGAATGTGCCTCAGATACCTTTGCGTTACAAAATATTCATGCCCATCAGGTAGACTTCATGGGAAAATTTGAGAAGCAGGGCGGTATTGCATTTTTCCTGATTTATTATACCCACAAGGATGTTCTGTATTACCTTCCTTATGAGATGCTTCGGTACTTTTGGGACAGAGCAGAAGAGGGCGGACGCAAGAGCTTTCGATATGAGGAACTGAATCCGGAATATGTTCTGCCTAAGAAGCATGGAGTGCTGGTGCCTTATTTGGATATGTTACAGAAGGACTTGGATGACAGATAGATGCAAAACTTTATAATAAAGACTTGACAGATAGAAAAGAATTGGTTATACTTACATAAGATTTTCGTATGCTACCATGGTAGCACATTAACGCACTAAAGCGTATTTGGAGGAATTTATGAGCAAACGGCTTTTACATACCCCGGAAGGCGTTCGGGACATTTATGGACAAGAATATGAGAGGAAGCTTTCTGTAGAAGGTAAGCTGCGAGATATCATCACAGGTTACGGTTACGACGCCATTCAGACACCTACGTTTGAGTACTTTGATGTGTTTTCAAGAGAAATCGGAACCACACCAAGCAAAGAGCTGTACAAGTTTTTTGACAAAGAAGGAAACACACTTGTGCTTCGACCTGATTTTACACCGTCTGTCGCCAGGTGTGCAGCCAAGTATTTTATGGAAGATCAGTTTCCCATCCGATTCTGCTATATGGGCAATACCTTTACCAACACTTCCAATTTACAGGGCAAGCTGAAAGAAGTAACCCAAATGGGTGCAGAACTGATCAACGATGATTCCGTAGAAGCAGATGCAGAAATGATCAGCATGGTGATCGAAGCCCTAAAGAACACAGGTTTAAACCGCTTTCAAGTGAGCATTGGTCAGGTAGAATATTTCAAAGGTCTTTGCGAGGAAGCAGGTCTGGATGAAGAGACAGAGATGTCTTTGAGGGAATTTATTTCCGGCAAAAACTTTTTTGCGGCCCAGGAGCTTCTTGCAGAGCGTAAGGTAAAGGAGCCATATCACAGCATCCTACTGCAGGTTGCTGACGTATTTGGCAACATGACTTCTCTGGAACAGGCCAAGGAGCTGGTAAGAAACGACCGATCCATCAAAGCCATTGAGCGTCTTGAGAAGTTATATGAAGTACTGAAGCTTTACGGAGTGGAGCATTATGTATCCTTTGACCTGGGCATGTTGAGCAAGTACCATTATTATACAGGGATTATCTTCAAAGCCTATACCTATGGTATCGGTGATGCCCTTGTAAAAGGTGGCCGATATAATAATCTTCTGAAACAGTTTGGTAAAGAAGCACCCGCTGTAGGATTTGTGATCGTCATTGATGACCTGCTGGAAGCCTTGGCAAGACAGAAGGTAGCACTGCCCGAAGTGCCTGAGAAGCAGAAAATTTATTTTACGGAAGATAACTATAGTGAAAAGCTGCAGACAGCCATCATGCTGCGTAAGAGTGGCGCCATCGTGGAATTGCTTCCCGGTGACAGTGAATAAACCTGATTCATAAAAAATGCAAAGGACACAGATATATGAATGAAGATAGATATTTAACATTTGCTCTGGGCAAAGGCAGACTTGCCTCCAAGACCTTAGCTCTGCTGGAGCAGATTGGAATCACTTGTGAAGAAATGAAAGACAAAGATTCCAGAAAGTTGATCTTTGTCAACGAAGAATTAAAGCTTCGCTTTTTCCTGTCTAAAGGACCGGATGTACCGACCTACGTGGAATATGGCGTGGCCGATATCGGTGTAGTGGGCAAGGACACTATATTAGAGGAAAATAAGAACGTATACGAGGTTTTAGATCTTGGATTCGGCAAGTGCAGAATGTGTGTCTGCGGACCGGAATCAGCCAGGGAGCTGTTAAAGCACCATGAGAGAATTCGCGTGGCTAGCAAGTATACCAATATTGCCAAAGATTATTTTTACAACAAAAAGCATCAGACTGTGGACATCATCAAGCTCAACGGCTCTGTGGAGCTTGGGCCTCTGGTGGAACTTTCCGACGTGATCGTAGATATCGTGGAAACCGGATCTACATTGAGGGAAAATGGTCTGGAGGTACTGGAAGAGATCTGTCCTCTGTCTGCCCGCATGATCGTGAATCCTGTCAGCATGCAGATGGAAAACCAGCGGATCCGCAAACTGATCACTGACATCAGAAAAAAACTGGAAGAAAACGCTTAGAAAGAGGAGAACCCCATGAGAATCGTCCAATTATCTCAGGAAAGCCGCAAAAGCATCCTGAATGATCTGTTAAAAAGAAGCCCCAACAATTACGGGCAATACGAGTCCACCGTCAATGACATTATCGAAAATGTCAAAACCAAGGGGGATGAGGCTATTTTTGAATACACCAAGAAATTTGACCGCTTCGACCTGACTGCCGAGAACATCAAAGTAACAAGGGAAGAGATCGATGCGGCTTATGCTGCCATGGATCCCAAGCTTGTGGATGTGATCCGCAAATCTGCGGCCAATATCCGTTCTTTCCATGAGAAGCAGCTTCGCAACAGCTGGTTTACTTCCAGAGAGGATGGCACCATTCTGGGCATGAAGATCACGGCGATCGAGAAAGCCGGTGTCTATGTACCCGGCGGTAAGGCTGCCTATCCTTCCAGCGTTTTGATGAATGTGATCCCTGCCAAAGTAGCCGGTGTAGACCAGATCATCATGACCACACCTCCCGGAGCGGACGGTAACGTAAATCCCGGCACACTGGTAGCTGCTGGTATTGCAGGCGTAGA
>JAZRJO010000420.1:0-4826 GCA_045645825.1 Acetatifactor sp.
TCACTAAAAACAATTCCCTGCATGCCCAACTTGGAAAGAGCTTCCGCTGTGGGAGCCGCCTGTATCACATCCAATAGGAAATCCAAAGGCTCCTTGCCGGATTCCTCTACCAGTTCTTTAAAAGGTCTTCCTGTCAATTCCGGCTTATAGGATACTCTAAGGCATTGCAGTCTGTCCCACTGACCGGCAGAAAGGAAACGCCAGTAACGGCAGAAATCCTCTTTCACCTTCTGTCGTCCCTCAGGATCAGCCAGGATCTTGCGTCCCTTGTCCCAACCGTCTGCATACAACCAGGGGGGTAGTAATCCTTCCACCGCACCCGGAGCAAAACAGGTAGACAACATATCCGTATACACTTCCAGATGTTCCTTTTCGCGGGCATCTTTCAACAGATTCATGGCCTTCTGAAGGTAGTCATTGGGAATTCCATTGTCATACTTTACATTCAGATGAGATACGGTACCCCTGATCCCTGTCTTACGCACCACATTTAAGAATTCTTCTACAGAATCCAGAATATAAGTTCCTTCATCCCTCATATGGGTGCTGTAATTGGCATCATATTCCGCTGCAATGGCAGCCAGTCTCTCTAGCTCTTCCGGACGTGACAAAATCCCGGGAATAAATTCAAGTCCCGTAGACAAACCAATAAAACCGGCATCCAATGCTTCCCTCAGCATTTCTTCCATTTGCTGAAACTGCTCCTCGGTATAATCCGTGGTATGAAGCCCTGCCATGATACGAAGTCCATTGTGTCCGCAAAGCCAGGCTGTATTGATAGAAGCACCCATTTGGTCCATCTTATCCAGGGTAGCTGCTATAGCACCCTTTTGATACTTGGGACCGGGCAAATTGTATATACAGTCTATACCCTCACCCTTCTCGTCAAAGGACACACCCTGCATCTTATTTCTGCCCATCAACCCACAGTTTCCTACGATCTCCGTGGTCACACCCTGACGTACTGAGCTGTGACATTCCGGATTGCCCCAGATGGTCATATCAGAATGAGTATGGGAATCAATAAAACCCGGTGTCACATATTTGCCCTCGGCATTAATCTCCAAAGGTGCCTTGACATCCTTCAGATCACCGATATAATCGATCTTGTCTCCTTTTACCGCCACATCGGCAACATAGGATTCTTTTCCTGTTCCATCAACAACTGTTCCGCCCCGGATAATAATATCCGGCTGTCCTTCATAAATATTCATGCCATTTCTCCCGGTCATTTACTTTTTATGAGTAACATAGTTTTCAGCCACACCAATCAGTTCACGGCTGATATTTTCTACCAGTTTCTGATAGGACTCTGTTCCAAACTCATGCACGATCTGCTTTTGTCCCATCTTATAACCTCTCATTTCCATGATCAGCTTATAACCTGCACGGAAAGCGATACTCTCTGCAAGACGGATCAGGCCAAGGTATGAACTCTGGAGTTCCTGCGAACCTTTGATATCTCCGCTTCTGAATCTTCTGTAAATCTCGGCATTGACCTCTGGTAAAATAGTAGAAAATGCCGTCATGCTGCCCAAGCAGCCTGCGGTAAGAGCAGGCACCAGACAATCATCCGTACCGGACAGAATAGAAAACTCCGGACGTTCTTTTTTGGTGATATCGATCAAATGAGCAATACGCTTCATATTGGCACTGGAATCCTTCATTCCCACGATATTTTCTTCTGCCAACAGCTTGGTGAAGGTGTTCATGCTGATCTCTCCCGTAAACATGGGAATGTTGTAAAGAATGATCTTCGTGATGTTCGCACGCGCCAAGCGTCTGAAATACTCATACACATCTTCCTGAGGCATGGTAATGTAATAGGGAACGCAGATCACCGCTGCATCATACCCACACTCTGCCGCCACTTTCAGATATTCCAGAGTAATATCAATGTTGGAACTGCAGGCACCGGCTGCCATCTGTTTGCGGCCTCTTGCCACCTTTGCAGTCCTTCTTAAGATCTCCATATTTTCTTCCGGTGACAGATGAACAAATTCTCCGGTGGTGGCACTGGGAAACAGTCCGTCAATATCACTGCTTGCCAAAAATTCCACTTCCCGGTCAAACACTTCAAAGTTCACCTTGCCGTTTTCATTAAATGGTGTAAGCAATACACCAAACGCTCCTGTTGGTTTGTAATCAGCCATTTGGATTCACTCCTTCCTCATTCACGTATTAGTCCATTACGATTACAGCTTTGATCAGACTTCTGTCTTTGTATCTGATCAGGTCTATAGCCTTGGATAAATCCTCTAATTTAAATTCATGGGTGACCATATCTTTGATATTGAACCTGCCGTTTTCGATCATTTTCACAAACGGTTCCCAAGTCAGATAATTACCGCAGCAACCATGAATATTCAGATGACGCAGCACGATCTCCGTCACAGGGAAAGAGAACTCATCATCCTTTCCGGGTACTCCGTAAAGAAAAATCTCACCACCATTTGCCGCTGCTTTTACAGCCATATCCACGCTTGAAACAGTTCCTGCGGCATCAATGGAATACTTGGCACCGATACCATCCGTTTCCTCCATAACACGGCTAAATACATCCTCATTCATCGCATCGATCACCACATCTGCGCCAAATTGCTTTGCATAAGCAATACGCTCCGCTCCACGCACAGATACGATCACCTTAGCAGCACCGCATGCCTTTGCAAGCTGGGTATAAGCAATTCCTGCCGGTCCGCCTCCCTGGATAAATACGGTCGCTCCCATTTCCATTCCAAAACGAAGCAGAGAACCTGCCGGACAAATAGCACTCTCAATAATAGCGCCTTCCTTATAAGAAATGGAATCCGGAATCTTTACCAGCGTATATTCAGGTACCACTGTATACTCTTCATATCCGCCGTTGTGGGGATTATAACCGATCTCACTGCCATTCGGACACATTTCATTTCTTCCGCTCTTACAATACTCACATTTTCCACAGGAAATAATAGTATTGATAATGACACGGTCGCCTACCTTCGCATCTGTTACACGCTCTCCAAGTGCGGCAACCTCACCGCATATTTCATGTCCCAGGATACAGGGAGGTGTGGCATGGGCAAAACTGCCCGAAATAATATGCGCATCTGTTGCGCAGACTCCTGCCGCTTTTATCTTGATCAGAACCTCACCCTCTCCCGGTACGGGGATGGGCACTTCACGGATTTCTATCTTATTTATATCGGTCCAAACTGCTGCTTTCAACTTCTATCTACCTCTCTATCAAATCATTTTATAACACAAAATCTTTTATATCAGTCGTATATTCAAACAAGTTACGGCACCCGTTCTGTGTAATGACATAATTGTCCTCCACACGGATACCAAATCTTCCTTCCGGATAAAGCCCGGGTTCCAATGTCACCAGATCCCCGGTCTTAAGGATTCCATCCTTATCCGGAAGAAGTTGAGGCTGCATCATGGGCTCAGTGCCAAACAGATGTCCTGCATGATGGGGAAACATCCCTTCGTATGGGGAAAATGCAGTTTTCACGACATCATACACCTCGCAGGCACGTACCCCTTCCTTTAACGCTGCTTCTCCGGCCTTCTTGGCTCTGCATACCATATCGTAGACTTCCCTCACTTCTTCATCAGGCATGCCGATGAAAAATGTTCGGGTGGTATCAGTCCAGACTCCTTCATGCTGAAACTGCAGATCCAGTATCAACGTATCTCCATCCTGAAGAATATAGTCCGTTGCCTCTCCTTCTACCTCGCCGGAACGAGCACCGCCTACAAAGTCACCGGTAAAAACGATATTTCCGCAGGCCGAAGTGATGAGAGCTTTCACATCCTTCTCACTCATCCCGCGACGAAATCCCTCTCGCACAGCGTCATAGGCCTTTTCGTTATATCTTAATGCTTCTTTTACCTTTTCTAATATCACTGCCTGTTCCACCTTATGCAGCCTCCTGTCCTAATTATACATCAACTCTATAATATTCCAGTACCTCTTCATCCAGCTCGATACCAAGTCCGGGAGCGGTAGGAATTGTCACTACACCCTTATCATCAATGGTGAAATGTCTCTTAACCAAATTCTTACTGAGAACTGTTTCCTGATTTACATATTCCAACCAAAGAGCATTGGGTGTATTTGCAATAATATGTAAGGAAGCACTCATCAAAATACCTGTCTTAAATGCATGAGGGATCAGTGTAATGCCCTTCTTATAAGCCATATCGATAATCTTCTTGGCAATGGTAATACCACCGCAACGGCTGATATCCGGCTGGATAATATCAATACCGCAATGATTGATCAGCTCATCAAACTCAAACAGAGTACCGATCTCCTCACCGGCAGAGATTCTCATATCGGTGCTTTCACACAGTCTCTTATACTGCTCGGTATAATCCCGCTTAAAGGGCTCCTCTACCCAGTATACACCATAGTCTTTAAATGCATTACAGAGCTTGATGGCTCCCTTCAGATCCTTCCACACCATACCGATATCAATCATCAGCTCAGCATCATCGCCCATTACTTTTCTGGCTGTCTTTACAAGACGCAGATCGTTCTCATCAGACTGACCCAATGCACCCCAACCGAATTTGATTCCCTTGTATCCCTGAGGAAGATATGTATCAGCAATGCGCTTGATCTCATCTTCTGTAGAGGGCATCAGAACGCTGCAATATGCCTGAATGCTGTCTCTGAAAGAACCGCCCAGAAGCTTATGTACGGGAAGTCCGGTCTTCTTACCCATGATATCCCAGATAGCCATATCAATACCACTCATAGCATGGATAACTACGCTTCTGCGTCCATGATAATATGCCAGATTGTACATCTTATGCCAGATCTTCTCTACATC
>JAZRJO010000421.1:0-4697 GCA_045645825.1 Acetatifactor sp.
GATTGGTTCCCTTATCGATGCTGACAAGCGCAAGTATAAGCGTAACAAGTTCCTGCAGTACATCTGGGCAGGTTCTATCGGTTTGATCGTGGGCGGTGCCTGCTGCTTCATTCCTATGCCGAATGCGCCTGTTTTTGCCAAAATGTGCATCTTTATAGCCGGCTATGTGATCTGGGGTGCTTTTTACACCGTTGCTAACGTGCCTTACGGTTCATTGCTGAGCCTGATCTCCGATGTGCCTGCTGATCGTGCATCGTTGTCTGCTTGGCGCTCTGTTGGTTCCATGGTGGGTAACATGGTTCCTATGGTTCTGTTACCTTTCCTGATCTATGATGAGGAACAGAACCTGATCGGTGAGCGTGTGTTCTTTGTGGCTCTGTTAATGGGCTTTTTGGGATTCCTTTGCTTCCAGTTCATGATTAAGAACACTGAGATCCGTGTGAATATGGATGTTGCTCTTAACGAAGAACAGCCCAAGTTCAATGTGTTCAAGGCCATGGGTAATTTCTTGAAGAACCGTCCTGCTATGGGTGCTACTGTAGCTGCCATGGGTATGTTCATTGGTATGCAGGGTGCTGCAACTGCAGTAATCGTTCTGTTCCAGTCTTATTTCAAGAACGTTGAGATCTCCGGTGTAGTACAGCTGTTTGCAATGATCCCCATTGTGGTATTTACCCCGCTTGCACGTAAGATGGTTACCAAGTATGGTAAGAAAGAACTGGCAACCGTTGGAGCCATCTGCTCCATGATCGCCAGCGTTCTGATGTTGATTCTGCCTATTACACCTGATAATAAAGGTCTGGCTATTTACATTGTCTGTCAGCTGATCAACAGTCTGGGCATGGGTATCTACTCTACCGTGTCCTGGGCTATGATGGGTGATGCAATAGACTACAATGAATGGAAGACCGGCAGCCGCGAAGAGGGTACAGTTTATGCTCTGCACTCATTCTTCCGTAAGCTGGCTCAGGGTGTTGGCCCTGCTGTTGCATTGGTGATCATGGTAGCTTTGGGATATGTAGGTGCCAATGAAGGTAATCAGACTGCTGAAGTAGCTCTGCGTATGCGTTATCTGGTAGCTGCTATGTATACCGTAAGTGCAGCACTGCAGTTTATCGGCCTGTCTCTGATCTATAATCTTGACAAAAAGACTTTGGAAAAGATGAAAGAAGATCTGGAAGCACGTAAAACAGTTGCTTAAGATATGTGAATGATCAGGTAACACGAGATAATATATAATAAAATGCGATGGCACTCTGTAAAGAACCATCGCATTTTATTGTATGTATACATTTTTGCATCAGCCAGATTCCAAGCTCTTACAGTAATCCTTTTTCACGGATCAGGGATAAAGCTGCTTCATCTGCTACGATGACTACATCAGGATGAAGCTGCAGGATGGAAGCCGGTACTTTAGGATCAATAGGTCCAAACAGAGAATCATACAAAGCCTGGGCCTTGCTTGCTCCACTTGCCAGCAGAAGCACCTTCTTGGCAGCCATAATATTGCCTACACCCATGGTAAATGCGTGGGTAGGAACATCATTCAGAGTCTCAAAGAAACGAGCGTTGGCTTCTCTGGTCTCCTGGGTCAGAGTCACACAGTGAGTTCCCTTCTTGAAAATATCACTGGGCTCATTAAAACCGATATGTCCGTTGCCGCCAATGCCCAGAAGCTGCAGATCCACACCACCCAGAGATTCGATCACTGCATCGTAACGTGCACATTCTGCTTCGGCATCCTCAGCCAGACCGTTTGGCACATGAGTGCACTCCTTGCGGATATTGATATGATCAAACAGATTGGTGTTCATAAAATAACGATAACTCTGGTCATGGTCACCTGACAGACCCTTATATTCGTCCAGGTTTGCACTGGATACTTGTGAAAAATCAAGATCACCTTTTGTACATGCCTCAACCAGATTCTGATAAGCCCCAACAGGTGTGGAACCGGTAGCCAGCCCCAGAACGGCGGTGGGCTTCAAAATCACCTGCGCAGCTATGATATTAGCTGCTTTTCTGCTTAATTCCTCATAATCCTTCACTGCATAGATCAGCATAGTAAATCCTCCTCAAAAAACAGGTAAGTATACCTGATTATATGACATAATAACGTCCTTTTATACTATACTACGAATAATGAAAAAAATCAAATAAAATTTGTAAAATAACTTGACAAAGAGATAAAGGTATTGTAATATGATTAAGATTGTGAGACGGTTATTACATACATGACAGAGTCGTCTTATGATGGTTTGCCCAGATAGCTCAGTTGGTAGAGCAGAGGACTGAAAATCCTCGTGTCGCTGGTTCGATTCCGGCTCTGGGCACGCGGGTGTAGTTCAATGGTAGAACACCAGCCTTCCAAGCTGGATACGTGGGTTCGATTCCCATCACCCGCTTTAGCGGGGGATTACCTCCGATTTATATGATATGCACGAGTGGCTCAGTGGTGGAGCATCGCCTTGCCAAGGCGAGGGCCGCGGGTTCGAATCCCGTCTCGTGCTCTTTTTGAAACTGGAAAACCTTATTCTTGGAGGTTTTCTTTTTTTATGTCTTTAGAAAAAATTAAATAAAATATAAGGAAAAAGAAATTGCATAATATAGCAAAGGGAAGTATAATAATCCAAGTTCTGTAGTATAGTGAATCTGTTGTAAGAAGATTTAATGAGGATAAAGTATGGGAAGAGAATCGAAAAGCGATATGGAACGGATACAAAAGGGACTTGAGGAGTTCCTGGAGAAGGAAGTACCGGGCTATCGTCAGATGGAGAGTAAAGAGCGAGATGCAGTAAAAATAGATATTTTAGGTAGGAATGGCGGTAAAAAGAAAAAAAAGAAATCATTTCTCAGGCGGCTGCTAGTAATGCTGATCATACTTTGCCTGTTGGTGGGTGGTGCATGGTACTATGCGATCAACCGGCTGTATGGTCAGATTCAGTATGAAGAAATCGGGACTGTGACCACAGAGCCTATGAAGGAAGAGGGTGTGATCAATATCCTGCTCATTGGTAATGATTCCAGGCAACAGGGAGATGATGGTCGTTCGGATGCCATGATCCTAGTGTCTGTTAGCAATGAAACCAAGACGATACACATGACTTCTCTTTTGCGGGATATGTATGTGGAGATTCCGGGTCACAAGAATAACAGATTGAATGCAGCTTACGCTTATGGCGGACCGGAACTTCTTATGGAGACGCTGGAGACGAATTTTGATATCAGCGTGAATCGGTACGTACTGGTGAATTTTCAGGCTTTTGCCAATCTGGTGGATGTGGCAGGGGGTGTGGATCTTGAACTGACGAATGAGGAAGTGAAATATATTAACAGTTATCTGGTAGAGTACAATATCTTGGAAGGAAGACCGGAGGGTACGGATTATCTGGATCCGTCTTTGAGCGGAACGGTACATTTAAATGGTCCTCAGGCGTTGGCTTACTGTCGTATCCGATATATTGGGACTGATTTTGCAAGAACGGAACGTCAGAGAAAGGTGCTTTCTGCCATTATCAGCAAAGCACCGGCGACATTTCTGACCAATCCGGTTGAAATGATGAAAGGTATACTGCCCAATCTGACCACCAACCTGACAGAGGCTGAAGTCAGGAATTTGAGCCTGCAGGCGGCCAAGCTTTTATCTTACGATATGATTCAGGGAAGTATACCTATCAAAGGGAGCTATTCCAACGCTTCCATACAGGGGATGTCTGTGTTGGAGGTGGATTTTGGGAAGAATAAGGAATATATTCGGGAAGAGATATATGGGGAGGAAGTGTTGAAGTAATTTTTTATCGGATAGATATGGTATTGACTTTTGTAATTTGCTGAGTTATAATTTAGTAAAACACGATTTAGTAAAACATAAATCGGTAAGGAGAGGCCAAGATGTTTATTGGGAGAGAAAAAGAACTTTCAGCGCTAAACAGACTATATAATTCTGATTATTTTGAATTTGCTGTTATATATGGTCGCCGACGTGTGGGAAAAACAGCACTTCTCAATGAATTTGTTAAAGACAAACCGGCGATCTGTTTTACAGGAGTGGAGACTAGTGAAAAGCAGAATTTAGAGAATTTCAGCAGAAGTATCTTTGAGTTTTCTGCAAATACTGTGATTGATTCTTCTTTTACGTCTTTTCAGACGGCATTAGAATATGTTTTTCAACTTGCTGTAAAGCAAAGAATTACTTTAGTGATAGACGAGTATCCATATGTGGCAAGAGCGTCCCGGAGTCTTGCTTCTACCCTGCAGCTTCTTATTGATCAATATAAAGATACCTCGAAGCTGTTCCTCATTCTCTGCGGTTCTTCCATGTCTTATATGGAAGATCAGGTTCTTGCCTATAAAGCGCCCTTGTATGGACGCAGAACAGCACAGTTTAAATTGCTGCCCTTTGAATTTCAAGAGGCATGTCATTATTTTACCAAATTATCCGGCGAGGATAAGGCCTTGGCATATGGTATTGTGGGAGGAACCCCCCAATATTTACTGCAATTAAATGATAATTGCTCCATAGAAGAAAATATTAAGAATATCTACTGTAACCCTGTTTCTTCTATTTTTGAAGAACCACATAATCTGCTAAAGCAGGAAATGCGGGAACCGGCCATTTATAATGCCATCGTTACAGCTATTGCAACCGGTGCTTCGAAGCTTTCAGAGATATCCACTAAGGTGGGTGAAGATAGCAG
>JAZRJO010000422.1:0-2186 GCA_045645825.1 Acetatifactor sp.
GTAGATCCCGAGGATATCGAGATGCTGCAGGACTTGATCGTAGCAGCAACCAATGAGGCACTGCGTCAGGCAGAAGAAGCAAGCTCTGCATTGATGGGCAAGATGGCAGGTGGTCTGGGAGGAGGATTTCCCTTCTAATGGAGCTGTACAGCGGACATATTAATAAATTAATAGAGGAATTGGCGGCTTTGCCGGGAATCGGTAATAAGTCCGCCCAACGTCTGGCCTTTCACCTGATCAATATGCCCCAGGACAAAGTAAACCGCCTGGCCAATGTAATAATGGAGGCCAAGGCAAATGTGCGTTACTGCAGCCGGTGTTTTACCCTGACAGACAAGGAAGTGTGCCCTGTCTGTGCCAATGGCAATCGTGATCATAAGATGATCATGGTGGTGGAAAATACAAGGGATCTGGCAGCTTATGAGAAAATCGGCAAATATGAAGGCGTTTATCATGTACTGCATGGAGCCATATCACCTATGCTGGGAATCGGCCCGGGAGACATTAAGCTCAAAGAGTTGATTGAACGGCTGAAAGATGATGTGGAAGAGGTGATCATTGCCACCAATTCCAGCCTGGAAGGGGAGACCACTGCTATGTATATCAGTAAGCTCATCAAGCCCACAGGGGTGAAAGTCACCAGGATCGCCAGCGGAGTTCCTGTTGGCGGAGATCTGGAATATATTGATGAGGTCACTTTGCTCCGTGCTTTGGATGGCAGAGTGGAGTTGTAAAGTCTTTTGCGAAATCAGTCGAAAGATTCTGTTCTTTTCACGACAAAGTATGCTAAAATACCTCGCGCGCCGGTGTTATATTGAATAAAACGGTGTGGGAGGTATTTTTATATGGATTTACCCAAGAATATTACACAAATCGGAGAATCAGATCAGCGCTGCAAAGTATATGTAGAAGATTATGTGATCTCTTATACCAAGCAAATAAACAGACAAGCCGACAATCGAGGCGTTGCTGTGGCGCTGTATGGGATACGCAAAGAGGAAAACGATGTGTCGTATCTCTTCTTCTATGGAGCAGGCAAGGTGCATTCCATTCAGAAGGAGGTGCGCCATCTGTCTCAGGCACAGAATCAGGAAATTGAGAAACTAAGGAAAAGATATTTTGAACAGTACCAGTTTCTGGGTTATCGGATGCTGAACGGAGAAATGGTAGAAGGCTTCCACATCTGTGAACAGGGGACATGCAGGTACATAAACGGTTATGCCTGTTTTTATGAAAAAAATGATGTGATGCTGGCTTATATGCTGGATTCCCGCAAGGAAGAGGTAGCACCTGAGAGTGTGGATCAGGAGAAGTACGATAGAGTAAGACAACGACAGGAGGAACGGCGGGCACAGTACAGAGGAAATATGGCAGGCGGTGGAGAAAACCAGAAAAAAACCGTTTTCTCAAGTCTAAGCAATCAGAAAGAGTCACAGGAGAATGCGCAGAGTGCAGGACAAACCTCTGATGCAAATGCGAGAAGTGCCAGAAGGCAGGCGCGTGAGGTAAAGTACAGAAGGCAGTATGCTTCACCGAAATCGGCGAAGAACACCAGCAGTACTTTGAAAACGATGCGGGTAGCTGTGCTGGGAATGTTTCTTTTGTTATGTGTACTGGGAATCACCACCCTGGGTGAAGGCCATACCATGGAGGATATTCAGGCGGCAGCCAGAAAACTGATCACAGAGTTCACAGAGCAGAAGATACCGGATGCAGATTCGGAAAAAGAAGCCACCGGGCAGGTAAATACTTTGGTTGCGGAGGACAAATTGACAGAGGCTATCAGACAGGAAAATGCTGCCGGACAAAAGACCGAGCAGCCCGATGTGACCGAGACGTCAGAATCACAATCCACAGAAGAGCAGACGGATAGTTATGAACAGGTTTCCACACAACAAACCACTGCGCCGGAGAATACGATAGCGCAGGAATCCACCTTACCCGGTGAACAGACCGGTTCCACACAAGAACCGGTGAATCAAACTTCAGCACCGGTATCATACACCATAAAAAAAGGTGACACCCTCACCGCCATCAGCGTCCGAATCTACGGAACCGATGCCAAAGTGAAAGCTATATGTGACCTCAACCACATCCAAAACCCCGATGACATTTACTACGGCCAAAAAATTCTACTTCCATAGCAGGGAATTTGGTGGTATAATGTCCGTACAGGGCAGAGCCAA
>JAZRJO010000423.1:0-5010 GCA_045645825.1 Acetatifactor sp.
GGTTACATGGTGGATATGCTGCGAGAAGGATGCTTCCGTAGTCTCATGGACGTACAGTGCTTTGACTTAAAAGCTGTAGAATCCATCCGTTCTGACCCAAGACATCAAGAGATCTCTGCGATCCATTATGCCAGCCCCACAAAGCGCAGTGCAGTGGTGGACAATCTGGATGTGGTCATTCTGGGAGCTACGGAGATTGACACTGACTTTAATGTAAACGTACATACCGATTCCAACGGATATATTATGGGTGGTTCCGGCGGTCACAGTGACACAGCCGCAGGGTCTAAGCTTTGCATGATCATCGCGCCCATGTTCCGTGCCAGACTGCCCATCGTGACGGATCATGTGACCTGTATCTCTACGCCGGGCAGGGATATCGACGTGCTGGTGACCCAGGGCGGTATTGCCGTAAATCCTAAGAATGTGGAATTGAAAGAACGTTTGGTGGGTGCAGGCCTTCCTATCGTAGATATTCATGAACTAAAGGAGAAGACGGAGCGCATTACGGGAGCCCCTGCTAAATTGCCAAAGGGCGATAGAGTTGTGGCTAACGTGATCAGCAGGGACGGAGACTTGTTGGATTATATTTATAATGTGCCGCAATAGGAGAAGATTATGAGAGAAATCAATGCAAAAAGTATCACAGAAGTAGTGAAAAAACTGTGCATCCAGGCAAACTGTCATTTGCCGGCGGATATGAAAAACTGTATCACACAATGTCATGCACAGGAAAAATGGCCCCAGGCAAAAGAAATCCTGGAGCGTATCATAGAAAATTATCAGATCGCTGACGAGAAGGAGCAACCCATCTGCCAGGATACCGGCGTGGCCTGTGTTTTTCTCAAGATCGGTCAAGAAGTACATGTAACAGGCGATATCAGCGAAGCAGTCAATGAAGGTGTCCGTCAGGGCTATCAGGAAGGGTATCTGAGAAAATCTGTGGTTCGGGATCCTTTGGATCGTGTGAACACCGGTGACAACACCCCTGCCATGATCTACTATGAGCTGGTACCCGGTGATCAGTTGGAGATTACGGTGGCACCCAAGGGCTTTGGCAGTGAAAATATGAGTCAGATCAAGATGCTGCGTCCTTCCGATGGTCTCCAGGGTGTCAAAGACTTTGTCTTGAAAGTAGTGGAAGACGCAGGTCCTAACCCCTGCCCGCCCATTGTGGTAGGAGTAGGTATCGGCGGTACCTTCGATAAGGCGGCTTATCTTGCCAAGAAAGCTCTGATGCGCAGTACCGATGAGCGTAATGAAAGTCCTTTTTATGCTCAGCTGGAGAAAGAACTGCTGGAGGAGATCAATGCCCTTGGTATCGGACCTCAGGGGTTTGGCGGAAGAACCACTGCTTTGGCTGTAAATATCGAGCAGTATCCCACTCATATAGCAGGACTGCCCGTGGCAGTCAATATCAACTGCCATGTGACCAGACATCAGAAGGAGGTGCTCTAAATGGCTATTTCTATTACAGCTCCCTTGACCAGAGAGCAAGCAAGAACATTGAAAGCCGGTGACAGCTGCCTGATCTCAGGCGTGATTTACACTGCAAGAGATGCTGCCCACAAGAGATTATGCGAGCTTGTGGCACAAGGAAAAGAGCTTCCCATGGAGATCAAGGACTGCATAATCTACTTTGTAGGTCCCACTCCTGCCAAAGAAGGCCAGGCAATCGGCTCAGCCGGTCCCACAACTTCTTATAGAATGGATGCTTACAGTCCTACTTTGATCGCTCAGGGCCAGACCGGTATGATCGGTAAGGGTAAGCGTGGACCTGAGGTGATTGCAGCCATGAAGGAACATGGCGCAGTATATTTCGGAGCCATCGGAGGGTGCGGAGCTCTTTTGAGCAAGTGCATTAAGAAGTCAGAAATCGTTGCCTATGAAGACTTGGGTGCGGAAGCTATCAGACGCCTGGAAGTGGAAGATTTTCCTGCGATTGTGATCATTGACAGCGAAGGAAATAATTTGTACGAGACAGGACGAGAGGCTTACGTTGCATCGGTATAAACTATAGAAGTATTATGATTTGCGCATTGGCCGGGTATGCTGGTCTTGAGGAGTAAAGATACATGTTTTCCATTTATAAAATAGATCCCAATATTAATATCCCCATTTACCAGCAGTTGGTAGACATGACCCGTGCGTCGGTAAAAAAAGGCGACCTGGTGTCCGGCCAGCAGTTGCCCACGGTGCAGGAACTTTCTCAGGAGCTGGGTGTGGCCAAAGGAACCATTAAGCGTGCTTATGATGAGCTGGAACACGAGGGCTTAATAGAGAAAGTGCAGGGGCGCGGTACTTTCGTCTGCTATCAGCCGGCCAATTTGGGAAGCAGGAAAGAACAGGCCATGGTAGCTATCGATCAATTGCTGAATCAGTTGGAAGACATGGGGCTTTCGCCTCAAGAGATCAATATTTTCATTACTTTGAAGTTGCGTGAGCGAGCAGAAGAGGAAGCTTATATTAAAGTGGCTGTGATCGAGTGTAATCCGGAGAATTTGTCCCAGATGTCAGAACAGCTAAGCCATATTGCGCAGGTGGAGCTGCATTCTTTCTTATTGGAAAGCATTCAGCAGTATCCGTACAAACTGGGAGAAGATTTTGACTTGATCGTAGTCACAGCCAACCACGTAGAGTACATGGAGAGCATTCTGCCTGCCAGAAGGCGTCTGGCCCAAGTGGCACTGCGCCCTTCCGCCAGCTGCCTGTCCCATATCATTAAGTTGCGCAGAGGCAAGAAAGTGGGAATCATGGGACACAGCGAAAAATTCTGCCACCTGCTGGCAAGAACCTGCCGCACTTATGCAGAGGATGTAGTTCTATTTGATCCCCTTGTATTCTCACCCGGGGCAGATGTGGAAGAATATCTGAAAAAATTAAATGTAATCCTTGTGCCAAAGTCTTATGAAAAATATTTCGACACAGCCACCACACAAGCCCTTCGCCATTTTGACGGAGAATTGATCGATTGCTGTTATGAGATGGATGAAGGATCTGTGCTTTACCTTGAGACCAAGATTAAGCGATTATTGGAGGAGAAGAAGTTATAATTCCAACATCTTCTTCCATTCCGGATAAGCTTACCTAGCCACCGACTAGTAAAAAACCAATCACGCTTGATTATAACCAATCAAAAAAGTGCAAATTGTTCTATAACAAAAACGATTTAATTTCATAAAATCTCTCAGAATTACTGTATCTTTTTAAGGAATTGAACCAATTTGATAAAACTTCCTTTTTGCTATTGACAAAAGTTATAGTTCATTATAGTATAAAGAAGTAGTACAATTATAAATTAGAGACCAATATATTAGCTTGCGCGAATCGAAAGCCCGGGAGAGAGGGGATGGGAGATTCTCCTTATTTCCTGTGGAGCCAAGACTCCTGGTTCGCATCGCCCCTGCTTACGGGCGATGTGAACCGTCCTTTGGAGGCTTGGCGGAGCGCCCAGGAAAACAGGAGAATCTCCCATCCCCTCTCTCCCGGGCTTGACCCTTTTGCGATAAGCCCAATATATTGAACGAGGTGTATAATGAAAAACAGTGAGAAGAAGGTCCTGGTCATCGGCGTCATCGGTGCAGACGTCCATGCCGTGGGCAACAAGATCCTCTACCATGCTTTCACAGAAGCTGGTTTTGAGGTAGTCAATCTGGGTGTTATGGTATCCCAGGAGGAGTACATCGCTGCAGCAATCGAGTCCAATGCGGACGCGATCGTGATCTCTTCCCTGTACGGACAGGGCGAGCTTGACTGCCGCGGTATGAGAGAAAAATGTGATGAAGCCGGCCTGAAGGGAATTCCCTTGCTGGTAGGCGGCAACATTGTCATCGGTAAGCAGACCTTTGAGGATGTGGAGAAACGTTTTAAAGCCATGGGCTTTGACCGTGCATTCCCTCCCGGAACAGCGCCGGAGACCACAATTGAAGCTTTAAGAGAGCTGTTACACATGGATGGTGAAGACAAATGAAACCGATCTTGCTGATTGATTTCGGCAGTACATACACGAAGCTGACTGCAGTAGATGTTGATGCAGAACGCCTGTTGGGAACTGCAGCATCCTATACCACGGTGCAGACAGACATCAACGAAGGACTTGAGTTGGGACTGAAGCTTTTGGAAGAGAAGACAGGGAAGCTTACATTTGATAAGTGTTACGCCTGCTCCTCAGCAGCCGGAGGCCTTAGGATGATCACCAGCGGTCTGGTGCCGGAACTTACCGGAGAGGCAGCCAAACTTGCCAGTCTGGGTGCCGGAGCCAAGGTGGTAGGCATCTATGCATTCCAATTGACAGAGGATGATCTGGAGGATATTCAAGAAGCGAAACCGGATATTTTCCTGCTGGTAGGAGGCACAGACGGGGGCAATACAGATTGTATTTTACATAATGCCCGGATGCTTGCTTCTATACAGCCCGCGTTCCCGATCGTGGTGGCGGGAAACCGCACAGCGGCCAGAGAATGTCAGCGGATCCTGAAAGATTGTGAAGTGTATGTATGTCCCAATGTGATGCCCAAGTTCGGCATGCTGCAGATTGAACCTACCCAGAAGCAGATCAGAGAGATTTTCTTGAATAAGATCATTCAGTCAAAGGGTTTGTCCAAGGCAACGGAACTTCTGTCAGACATTATGATGCCCACACCGCCAGCAGTGCTTCAGGCTATGGAGCTTTTAGCCAAAGGCTGCGAAGGGGAACCGGGTATCGGTGATCTGGTGGCTGTGGATGTGGGTGGCGCTACTACGGATGTGTATTCCATTGCAGACGGCATGCCGGAGCATATGAATACCGTGTATAAGGGACTGCCGGAGCCCTATGCCAAACGGACAGTAGAAGGGGATATCGGTATGCGTTACAGCATACAGGGTATCGTGGATGCCGTGGGTATCGATCGGATCAGCGAGGTTTCAGGTTTGACCCAAGAACGGGTCGAAGAACTGAAAGAAGACTTAAAACAACATACGGACAAAGTGCCGAACGGAGATGAAGAGTTGGAAGCACTGGACTCTGCT
>JAZRJO010000424.1:0-11431 GCA_045645825.1 Acetatifactor sp.
ATCACCCGACCACCGTAGGCCCCATAGATTGCAGTTCCCTTGGGTGATGCAAAGTCCACACCATTGTGGAACTGGGGTACTTTGAGAGTGGGATGGATCCTGTTGCCATAATCATCCGAGATTCTTGTATAGGATGCCAACGGAAAAACAAACATGCCACCATCATATTTCAACGCGTTTTGGCTCTGCAGCTTCTTCTTGGCCTCAGTCACTGCCTTCTCCATCTGGGCAATGATCTCATTCTGCTCGGCAACATCCTGCTCGTATTCCTTGATCGCCTTCTGTTTATTTTTGATGTCTGTCTCATAACGAATGATTTCCTGATTTTTCTGGGAAATCAACGCTTCCACTCGAGCCTGTTCTTCTTCCACGCTCTTCTTCTGCCCGTCCAGGATCTCCTTCTCCAGCTCCAGACCTTCCTTGCACAGCTGGATATATTCACAGTTCATTTGATATTCTTCCCACATTTTCTGGTCATAAGCATAGATGCTGTTAATATAATCCGCTTTGTTCAAAAAATCACCGATACTGTCAGAGGATGCCAACAACTCCCATATAGAAGCAACGGAACCGGCCTCATACATAAATCTTATGCGGGTGCGCATGGAATCATACTGTTTTGCCACTGTCTCCTGGGCTGCTTCCAGTTCAGCCTGTGTCTGGATGATTTCAGCTTCCTTGGTTGTAATCTGATTCCGCAAATAGTTAATATTATGTTCCATGTCAGCCACATTCTGATCCAGCTTGGACACATAATTTTTCAGATTACCCTTTTCCGCCTCCAATTCCTTTTTAATCTTCTCCAGATTAGTAATGTTTTTCTTCAGGCTGTCTTTTTGTTTCTTGGCATCCTTGATCTGCGCCTCCATCTGCTTAATGCTTTCAGAGGTCACATTGGATGCATTCACCGAAAGTGCTGCATCTGACATCATGGTACACACCAGGAGCAGTGCAGCACAAATTATCATTCTTCTCTTCATCTTACCTCACTGTAATTGTTCAAACTTTCGTTCTATACATGCAAATGTTTTCTTACTGTTATGATACTTCCCAAGAATCCGATTCCCACACCTACGATCAGTGATACCGGCAAAAGCATATTGAATATCTCTTCCACTGAAAGGAAGTTCAGGATACTGGTGAGCATGGTAAAGCGCTCCGTCACATAGGTAAGCACCTTATTATATAAACTGTGGATCATAAGCAGGGGCACTGCAGCACCTACCAGACCGATGAGCATACCCTCCAGCACAAAAGGTGCTCTTACAAAAAAGTCCGTTGCACCGATATATTTCATAATATTGATCTCTTCACTTCGCACCGAGATTCCGATGGCTACGGTGTTGCTGATCAGGAAAATGCTGACTGCCAGCAGGATCGCTATGATACCTACTGATACATAAGCGATCAGCATATTGGCACCACTTAAGGTATTGGCCAGTACAATAGACTTGTTCACATGATCCACACCGGAGATAGACTCGATATAAGTAACCAGGGCCTCCTGTTTTGCCACATCAGTCATGTAAGCATCGATTCTGTCCAGACCAGCCAAGGGATTCTCTGTAAATCCATCTTCATAACCTCTCAAATAATCCTTGCTGAATTCTTTCCAGGCATCAGCCGCAGAGATAAATTCTGTTCTCACTACCTCTTCCTTGCGGTCATCGATCATCCCCTGAATCTGCTTCATGCGTTCTTCCGTGGTTCCCTCCACAAAGAAAACAGATACGCACACTTCCTCCTCCGCAGTCTGCACTATATGCTGGAAATTGGTCATGATCGCATAAAATAATCCCAACAGAAACAGACAGGCTGAAATGGTTGCCACAGATGCCAGAGAATACCATTTGTTACGGAAGATATTCACAAAGCCTTGCTTAATTGTATAAATAATCGTACTAATCTTCATCAATGTATTCACCTTCCTCCTGATCACTGACAATAATGCCCTTCTTCATTGCTATGACACGTTTCTGCATGGCATTTACAATCTCTCTGTTATGGGTGACTACGATAACCGTAGTCCCCTGTTCATTAATCTCTTCCAGCAACTGCATAATTTCCCAGGAATTCTTGGGATCCAGATTACCTGTAGGCTCATCAGCCAGAAGAATGGACGGACGGTTCACCAATGCTCTGGCTAAAGCCACTCTCTGTTGCTCACCGCCGGATAATTGCTTGGTCTTTGCTTTATATTTGCCCGCAAGACCTACAGTGGCCAGAATCGTGGGAACATTCCTACGGATCTCATTAATGGGGGTCTCTATAATACGCTGGGCAAAAGCTACATTTTCGTAGACATTCCTGTCGTTCAGCAGGCGGAAGTCCTGAAACACCACTCCCAGATTACGCCGGAACCTGGGAATCTGCCTGTGCTTTAACGCTGCCAGATCCTGCCCCATCACATATACGGTACCGCTGGTGGCCGTCAGCTCACGCAGCAGAAGCTTGATCAAGGTAGACTTGCCGGAACCACTGTCTCCCACGATAAAAACAAACTCACCCTGCTTGATTGAAAGTGTAATATCATTGATGGCCGGAGAACCGGTAGAATAGGATTTGCTCACATTTTCCAGATATATAATACCGTTTTCTTCCATGATCTTCTCTTGTTTTCTTCTTATAAATTCTTTGTTCGCCATAGTATCTCCTGTCAATACTGAGAGTTCTCCATATATTTCATGTACCTTACTACCATCAGAGCGATCTTAAAAGTAATCGCATCTTCAAACACTCTTAGATCCAGCCCTGTGCTCTTCTGCAATTTATCCAAACGATACACCAGTGTATTTCTATGAATAAACAGTTGTCTGGAAGTCTCAGACACATTCAGACTGTTCTCAAAAAATTTGTCGATGGTAGTTAATGTCTCTTCGTCAAAATCGTCCGGGCTTTTTCCTCCGAAAATCTCCCGGATAAACATTTTACAAAGCGGAATAGGAAGCTGATAGATCAGTCTGCCGATACCCAGTTCATTGTAAGCGATGATAGTTCTCTCATCAAAGAAAATCTTGCCCACGTCCAACGCCATCTTGGCCTCTTTGTAAGAGCGGCTCACTTCTTTGATCTCACGTACCACGGTACCGTAAGCAATTCTCACATTCCGGAGTCCTTCTTTCTCCAGGCTGCTCTGCAAGATTTCAGCAGCCTTTTCAATCTCCCGATTGGCAGCGGTTTCTGACAGATCCTTCACTATGACAACGCTATTCTCATCTACTACTGTCACAAAATCCTTGGTTCCGGCACCAAAATGTCCTCTGGTCAGCTCCAGGGCATTATTGTCTCTGCTATTCTCGCATTCCACGATCATAACTACACGGGGAATGTCTGTCTGAATGTGCAGCTTCTTGGCACGACTGTAGATATCCACCAGAAGCAGGTTGTCCAGCAAAAGATTCTTGATAAAGTTATCTTTATCAAAACGCTCTTTGTATGCCACCAAAAGATTCTGAATCTGGAAAGCTACCATCTTGCCTACCATGTAAACATCTTCACCACTGCCGCTCACTACCAATATGTACTCCAGCTGCTGCTCATCATAAACCTTGAAATACTGATATCCCTGAATCTCCTGGGAATCAGCAGGTGAAACTGCAAAATCCACTGCCGCTCCTGAACAATGGCTTAGATCCATGGTCGCTGCCACTTCCTTGCCATCCACATCCATCACGCTGAGTTCTACTCTGGCAATCCCTTTCATTCCATCGATCGTGCTTTGTAAAATCTGATTCGAAATCATAAAAAACCCCGCTCCTTTAACCGACTTTTTTGCCGAAAAAATTAGTTTTTTGTCTAATAATTGCTTTAATACAAATTTACAAAAAATCCAACAAAATTGCAAGAGTTTTTTATGCATTTTTTAGTTTTTTATTACAAATTTATTTTCTGCGGATCACTTTCTCCCCAATTTCAATTTTTCCGGCCTTTAAAAGGTTTCCAACAGCTCTTTTGAACTCATTTTTGCTCATGCCTGTCTCTCTATTGATGATCTCCGGGGATACTTTGTCATTGAAAGGAAGAACACCGTCATAGCTGTCAATGATGCGCAAGACTTCTTCTGCGTCCTTCTCCATCTGCACGTGAGCTTTCTGACGGATACTCAAAGTAAGACGTCCATCTTCCAGCACTTCCACTACCCTGGCCTCGATATCCTGTCCGATCTCCACCCTGCCGTACAACTCACGCTTGGGGATCAGTGCAGAGTATTGGTTGTCCACCGCCACGAACGCGCCAAATTCCTGACTGATCTGGTAGACCCGGCCGGTAACCTTGTCTTCTTTGTGATACGGACTGTTGCTCAAAAGGTCAGGATATACGTTCATGGTAGCGCATAGTCTGCCACTCTTATCGATGTACATGGACACCAGCACCTCTTCACCCTCACGGACCCTTTTGGTCTGCTGCTTAAAAGGAAGCATCAGATCCTTCTCCAGCCCCCAGTCCAAGAATGCTCCGAATTTGCCGGTCTGTGCTACCCGAAGCACAGCCACACTGCCCATCTGAAGCTTGGGCACATTGGTGGTAGCGATCAGGCGATCCTTGGAATCACGATAGACAAATACTTCTATCCGGTCGCCTATTTTGCTTCCCTGTGGCACCTGCTTTATGGGAAGCAGTATCTTTTCATCCTGCTGCTCTTTAGAAGGGGCTACATATACCCCAAACTCTACGATCTTTACAATTTCCAGGTTCTGCGTTTCACCTAATTTGATCATAACTGCTCCTTTATATGTTTGGTCATATTTCTATTTTGTTGCATAATGTATCGTATTTGTAACAGTTAAGCCCTCTACTTAAGCTCTACGTTTACATACGGCTTCCCTTCTACGTTACGAAGGGACACTATCATCCCATCCTCTGCTTCCACAACATACGGATAGAGCTTGTCCCCCAAAAATGCCTGCATCTTATACTCAGCCCTAAGCTGACGGATTCCCCGTTTTGTCACAGACCCTTCCGGCAGACAATCCATGGCCATAGTGATATACTGACCATTATTTACATGATGATTCGTATCCAGATGATGCTTCTTTACAATGATGATTTCTCCCAGCTTACCACCCTCTGGAACAACGATCTTCCTGGATGCATAATCCATCTCAAGCTTAGGATCCAGTCCATATCGCTCCACCATATCCTTTGGTGCAGCCACAGGCTTCATAGTCTCTGTATTCAAGAGACTCCACAGGCTGTTTGCTTTTGCAACATACTTCCCTTCCCTGTCTTTCATAAAAAAATTACGGCTTCCCATAAAACTTTTAAAATCATAGGGAAAAGTCCCAATCTGCACGTCCTCGCAAAGCATCGGATACCGCTCCACCACAATCTGCCAGGAAGACAACACCCAGACCAAGTGATTCTCCTTCATATACTTAACGCCCAGTCCCAACTTCTGAGACTGAAACGTAGAACAATCCTGAAAATAATTCAATAAAGCCGAAAGTGTCAATCTGCCTTCACTATCGGTCTCACTATATCTTATTTTTCCATCAAATGTATAAAACATACGATTCCTCACTATTCTAATTTCACATTTTTCATTATGGCATATTTAAAGACATATTGCAATAATTCTTAAGATAAAATAATGAAAAAGTATTGCTTTGTTCATCAATAATAGGTATAATAATAACAAAATCAGGAATAAAAGGAAATATAATGAAACGACTAAATAGGCTTATTTCTATTATATTAGCAGGTGTAGCAACAGGATGTCTGCTAGGCGCCGGTATTCTTTATCTGGATGGCAGAAAGGATGATATCCAATCAGACCAGCTCCTGGATGCCTTTCGGACAATGGCTCAGGAGGAAAGCGAACAAGCGCAGGAAGACCAAGCCGGTTCTTCGGATGCAGCCACGGAGCCACAGGACATGCAGGAAAGTACTGCCCAAACCGACAGTTCTTCCACTGCCTCAGATTACACGGAAAGCACCGAGACCACAGAAATAATACCTGCTGTAGTCAATCCTTATGCAGATAGTTTTCTGGCCAATGATGACATGGCCGCCTGGCTTAAGATACCGGACACTGTGATCGACTACCCGGTCATGTGGACACCTAAGGATGAGAATTACTACCTATACCGCAGTTTTGACAAGAAGGAAAACAAAAACGGATGCTTGATTCTGGATACTGACAGTTCCTTAACACCTCTGACCACGAACCTGATCATCCACGGTCATAACATGAAGTCCGGCGCCATGTTTGGCAACCTGACCGATTATGAGGACAGGAAGTATTACGAGAAGCATAAACAGATCATCTTATATACACCGGAGCGCCAGCACAACTATGAAGTGATTGCAGTCTTCCGCTCTCAAGTATATAAAAAAAGTGATAAGGTATTTAAATTTTACAATTTTTTTCAGGCGGATACTGAAGAAGAATTCCTTGATTTTTACAACAATATCAAGGCGCTTTCATTATACGATACCGGTGTTAGTGCCAGTTTCGGAGACCACTTTATCACCTTGTCTACCTGTGTCTATCATGTGACAAACGGACGTTTTGTGGTAGTCGCCAAAGAAGTCGAAAGCGGAGATACTTATCTCCCCTTAGAATAAATAAAAAACAGGAGGAACTTATTATGAAACGATTCAAAAAAACATTAGCTTTATTTACAGCAGCGCTCTTTTGTGTAATGCCACTCTTCACGCAGTCTCTCACTGCCAAAGCCGAAGAAGATGGGCCTATCACCTACTATCTGAAATATCTGGAGGATATGAACGAATGGAGATATCAGCAGCTCACCGCATGGGATGTTAACGACAACCACGGCCCCTTAAGCCACGTTCTGGCATATATCAAAGACGGCGATACCGTTGTGGTTAACGGTGAAGAATCCATTAATCTGGAATTAGAAGCACATTTGAAAAACCTTACGATCCTGAATGCCAATACGGTTGTTGTATCTGCCGAAGGAATCGATGAAGTCTATCAGCATAACGGTGTATGTGTGTTCAACACCGACGTAAAAGATGCTTATATCTATGATACAAGCGTATGTAACTTCAACAAAAACGTGACCAACTTAAACATCATTGGTACTTACGATATCA
This sequence comes from Acetatifactor sp., assembly GCA_045645825.1. Lineage (GTDB taxonomy): Bacteria > Bacillota > Clostridia > Lachnospirales > Lachnospiraceae > Acetatifactor. Next base: position 7,063 of record JAZRJO010000424.1, read on the forward strand.
ATGCCCAAGTTAATGTGGTAGGCAAAGCAGGCCATGTAAAAGGCTATGACAATTATAAAGTATACTATGAATTGTATAATTTTGCACCGAACACACTTTGTATCATAAATGGTGCCCTGCATACTGACCCTGCGAACTACAGCACTACTGCCTCCGCTACCACTGCTCCCTCTACAGGCAGCAGCTCTGCTTCCGACGACTATGACAGTGTTCCCAAGACCGGGGAATCACATATGATCCTCTGGCTTACCGGTATTGCTGCAATATGCTTATTTGGCAGTTATAAATTGCGCAAATATTAAAACCGGAATATAAAAATTACAGAATGGAGATTCAAATGAACAATAATTACAACGGAATGGCCATCGGTGTCTTCGAGCTGGACAGCGAATGTGCCTGCTTCGTAGCATTAGACGCTGCTGCAAAAGCTGCCTCAGTCAAAATACAGGCTGTTGAGAGAAACCGTTTAAAGGCAGGTGCCTGCGTAAAAATGCGTGGAACGATTTCAGACGTAAAGGCTGCTATGGAGGTCGCTTTGGAGACGGCCGCACCGATTTCAAAGATTTTTTCTCACACCATCATAGCTTCACCCACAGATGGAACCGAAGTGGCCGCTGCTATGACGATTACAAAGTAGGTTTCAGGAGGAATATATATGTCATATAGTGCATTCGGATTAGTAGAAGTCCTGGGAGCTGCTAACGCAGTAATCATTACGGACCAGATGTTAAAAATTGCAGAAGTTTCCTACGTGACAAAGGATACCAAATGTGGAGGACAAACACTGATATTTGTGACCGGAAGCGTTGCCGCTGTCACAGCTGCTGTTGAGCATGTACGAGAGAATGGAGCCTGCAAGATTTTAAATTCAGCTGTAATCTCCAATCCATCAGAAGAGATGATCGAAATTGTAGAAATGTTTAAAGCACGCAAAACCAAATAAAACAATGTCCGCCACGGCGAATGAGCTGTAGCGGACATTATTATTTTCCTATTGGTGATACCCTTTTTCAATTACGGTCTCAGACCCATACCGCCTTCCAGCGTAAGTGTCTCACCGGACATGTATTTAAAGTCAGGAGATGCCAGCTGTACGCACACACGGCCTATTTCCAGCTCGGTATTGCCGAAATGTCCCATAGGAGGCATATGCACATTTGCTTTGAATGCTTCCGGATAAGCCTTCTCAAACTGTTCCAGCTGAGCAGTCCACGCAAGAGGACATACTACGTTGACATTGATGCCGTCCGGTCCCCACTCAGTAGCAGCCACACGGCTCAAACCACGGATACCTTCCTTGGCAGCTGCATAAGAACACTGTCCCTTATTACCGAACAGACCTGCACCGGATGCAAAGTTAATTACAGTACCCTTGGTCTCCTTCAAGTAAGGGTAGCAGGATTTCATATAATAAAATGCTGAGTATAATCCGGAATACATAGCCAGATTAAACTGATCTGTGGTATGATCTGCAATAGATACACCCGAAGCAGATGCCTGTGCATTGTTGATCAGCACATCAATGCGGCCGAATTCTGCAATGGTCTGATCGATTACATTCTGAACAGTCGCTTCATTGTCTGCACCTGCATTCACATCAGCCTGCACTGCCAATACCTTGATCCCATACAGACGCTCCAACTCTTCTTTCGCATCTAAAAGCTTCTGTACATTACGGCCGGTGATCACCAGGTTCGCTCCTTCTTTTGCATAAGCAGTTGCAATCCCATATCCGATAGATCCGGGGGTTCCGTCTGCCAGAGGTGCCGGTCTGCCCGCGCCGGTTATGATCGCTGTCTTTCCAATTAAAAATCCCATAACACTTGTCTCCTTTTCAATTTTCGAAATTGTATAAAATAATTATATTACGTTTACCACCTGAAATCAAGATTCATTTTTCCATTCTGCCGCTGCCTGATTTATTTTTTTCTTCATTCCTAACAGAATGGGAATAGCCAATGCCAGTGAAAATACATCTGCCACTGCCTGAACTGTAGCAATTCCATAAGCCCCCAGTGCCCATGCCATTAAGAACAAGGTGGGAATAAAACAGCTGCCCTGACGGGAAGTAGAAAGCACCAAAGCCCCTTTGGCATTGCCAAGTCCCGCACAAAACATATTAACTACAGCCACCCAGGCATGTACAGGCAATGCAATACACTGGGAAATCATGCAGATAATACCAATCTCACGCATCTGCGGATCCGTTCCTGCAAAAAGCACAATGATCGGATCTGCAAAAACAGCAAGAATCACAGCCATGACTATCGCACCAATAAGTGCCATTTTAGAACTGAACCGATAACTCTCATTCACACGGTCATAACGCTTAGCACCCCAATTGTACCCGGCCACCGGCTGGAAACCTGTTCCAAAGCCCAGAATGATACTAAACGGAAACATCATAATCTTGGTACATACACCGATACCCGCAAGCACCGAGTCAGAGATATTGCCTGCCATATCATTCAGCATCACCGCTGCCAGCACTGCCAGGCCGGAACGAAACATGGACGAGGAACCTACGCTGATAACATTGTACAGAATATCTTTACAAACATGGAAATTCCGGACAGACAAGCGCAGCATACTCCGTCTGGTCACATAGGGAAAGATCAATATCACAAAGCTGACCAGCTTAGAAATAGCGGTTGCCAAAGAAGCTCCTGCCACTCCCATATCCAAGTTAAAAATAAAGATCGGATCCAGCACACAGTTCAAAATGCCTCCAAATCCCATACCCACCATAGAAAATATGGCACTTCCTTCACTTCGAAGACACTGATTCATTACGAAACTGGAAGCCATAAACGGTGCCGCCAGCAATACGTAAGTGGCATAATCAATGGAATACTGCTCACAGGTAGGCGTCGCGCCCAAAATCCGCACCATCGGCGTCATAAAAATACTGCCGATAACAGTCAACAATAATCCCAGTCCCATGGCCAGAAAGAACGCTGTGGATAGCACTTTATTGGCTTTTTGTTTGTCACCTTGCCCAAGAAGTCGTGCGATATAACTATTAGCCCCTACCGCCAACAGAGACCCTGCCATCATGATCAACTGATCCAGAGAGGAGTTCACGCTTACCGCTGCCGTTGCGTTAGTACCCAGAGAGCTTACAAAATAAGTATCTGCCAGGGAGTAGATAGAATTAATCAAAAAAGCCACAATGGTGGGAATCGCCATCTTGGGAATTACCTTGGAAATGGGCTCATTTAACAACATATCTGCCCGCTTTGTCTGTTGTGATTCATTTTTCATCCTGTCAAAATCCTTTCAGTCCGGCCTGTATCTTATCAGGCTTTTTTTTAACATAATACCATTATAACTTGCTGACAGAATAAAGGCAAGGATTTATTTGTCATTATTGCTCACTCCCATAGTTCTCCCCAGACCTTGTCACACAGTTCCACACAATACTCTTTGGAAAACGCGGGATCCTGCATAACAATCTCATTTTTCAAAGCCTGTTCCTGTGTATACTCGGAAAGCCTGGTAGTAAAAACACCGTTCATCCGGCTTTCCAGATGAGTCACCACTGCAGTAACGGCGTAGTCTTTCACCACCACATCGCCCTCCGCATCCCGGTCAATGGTCACATCAGCCATTCCGCCCACCATTCTATTAGCTATGCCCTGTCCGCCGGAACTTGTCCAGTTCACAAAATTTCCCAAAGAATAATATACCAGCATCTCATGCCCTGTTTCTTCATCATACAACATTTCAACAGGCTCAATCACATGTGGATGGGTACCAAGCACCAGATCCACACCATGCTCCAGAAACACTTCCGCCCACTGTCGCTGAGCTTTAGTCTCTTCCAACACATACTCCGTACCCCAGTGGGGGCATACAATCGTAAAATCAGCAAGCATCTCTGCCTTCTCAATATCCGCCACAACCCGCTCTTTCTGAAGCAAGTCCACAGCATAAGGCATGTCTGCCGGCAGGGGAATCCCATTGGTCCCATAAGTATAATTCAGCACCGCCACCTTAATTCCATCCTGTTCAAATATATAAATCTCATCCTGCTTCGGGGCCGTCTCATGAATACCCAACACCCCAATCTCAGGATACTCTGTCTTCCAAAAACCAATACAGCTTAACAACCCATCCTTCCCCTGATCCAAAGCATGATTGGTCCCGTGACAGACCACATCAAAGCCTGCTTCTACCAGTGCATCTCCCATTTCAAAAGGCGCATTAAAGCAAGGATATCCGGACACTCCAAATTCCTCCCCTGCAATGATTACCTCCTGATTCACAATCGCAAGATCAGCCCCCTCAATCTCCTTTTCCAGATCATCAAAGATTCTGTCATACCCATACGTACCATCCTCCTGCTTTGCATACAGCGACACCCTGT
>JAZRJO010000425.1:0-2009 GCA_045645825.1 Acetatifactor sp.
CAATGCACCTATATCTGGATGGGAAAAAGCTTCAAAAGGTGACGTTTTCAATTTTGAAAGCGGTAGAAAAGAGGGGAAAGCAGATGGTCTCCTGGCCTATAGATGAATTGTACGATACCTTAAAGAGCAAAAAGGAGAAAATTCTTCTGGAAAAACATGTACGTCAGGTATATCGATATGTTACCGGCAAGGACCCGGAAGGACAAGTGATATGCAGAGAGTATGAGCTGGAGTTTGAAGCATAGCATGCAGAGAGCCATGAAGATTTATGCCAGAGCACTTTTGGAATTAAATGAATTGGAATGGTAACAAAGAAAAGGAAATAAAGTAATGAAAAGAGAAAACCGAGAAATTATAAAAATGTCAGAAAAAAAGGAGAGCAACTGGATCGCAGTCATTAAGTTCTTGCCTCTGCTTGTTTTTGCCCTGTTAGTGATCGGTTTTAAACTGGATCTGCTTTTGGCAGCGCCTATTTCCACGTTCATTGCGATCATAGTTTATATGATCATTTATAAGGTGAATTTTGATACAGCCTTTGAGAATTGTCTGAACTCGGTGAAGAAGATTGTGGTTATCTTTTTTATTCTGATGTTTGCTTACGGTGTTGCGGAATGCTTTATGGCCACCGGTGTAGGGGCGGCGTTGATCAATCTGGCACTGGAAATGGGGGTAACTGCCCGGACCATAGCACCGGTAGCGTTGATCGTTACCTGCCTTCTTTCCGTTGCCACCGGTACTTCCTGGGGAACTTTTGCAGCTTGCGCGCCGATTTTCTTGTGGCTCAATCATCTTGTGGGAGGAAATGTGCTTCTGACAGTGTGTTCTATTGCGGGCGGTTCCTGCTTTGGAGACAATATCGGTATGATTTCTGATGTGACGGTGCTTTCCTGTGGTATGCAGGATGTGAAGATTATTGACCGTTTGAAACATCAGCTTGCGTGGGCATTTGGCTGCCTGGTGATTGCTATTGTGATTATTTTTCTGGCAGGATCAGGACTTTCCAATACCCAGGGTGATGTGGCGGCTGCTATTTCACAGATCCCTCAGGAAGCCAGAGAGGCATTGGCTGTGGAAAGGCCTTCTGCATTGACGCTTTTAGAACAGGTGGAAAAAGGTGTGCCTTATTATATGGTAATTCCGCTTGTTGTAGTGATCGTATTGTCTTTTATAGGCTTACATACTATGATATGCCTTGCGGCAGGCATGATATCCTCCCTGATCTTTGGTATGATGGCAGGCACGGTGAATTTTAATATTTGGCTCAATGATCTGTTGCTGAAGGGGTTTGGTGATGCCGGCAGCTGGGTGATCGTGATGATGGCATGGGTATCAGCCTTTGGCGGTATTATGAACAGCATGAATGCTTTTGCGCCGTTGGCTAAGTTGGTTGTCAAAATATCCCGGAATGTGCAGCAGCTCATGGGTTGGTGCGGTGTGCTTTGTCTGGCGGGAAATGTGGCGCTGGCAGATGAGGCTGCCCAGGTGGCTACCATGTCTCCGATCATAAAGGATATTGTGGATAAAAATGTTGAGTGTAAGGATGAGAACGATAATTACAAGCTGCGTTTGAGATTGGCTACGTTTACATCTGCTATGGGAATCTATGGATCAGAACTGGTGCCGTGGCATTGCTTTCCGGTATTTTTTGCAGGGATCGCAAGTGCTGTTTATCCTCTGCAGACATTTGTGCCCATGGACATTATCGGTCATAATTATATGAGCTTTATTGTGGTGGGATCTATATTGTTCCTTACGTTCACCGGTCTGGATCGGTTTGTCCCCATGTTTGGTCTGCCTGGTAAGGAGCGCATTGGTTTGAAAAAATAGTGGTGGAAGATGTTGTGTGGAAAACAAATGGGAAAGGTGATTTTGAGATGAATAAAGAGGTGCGATCAGAGGAGAACTATTTTCCTCGTTTACAGGTGAATCTGGATGCTTTGCAGCAAAATGCCCAAGTATTGTGTGATATTTGCAGTCAGTATGATATACAAGTGGCAGGTGTGATCAAG
>JAZRJO010000426.1:0-1528 GCA_045645825.1 Acetatifactor sp.
TGTGGCTTATATGGGTGGCGGTATGGTTCTGAATAAGTTTACCGGTGCCAGAGGAAAGTCCGGTTCCAATGATGCCAATGCAGAGTACCTGGCTCATATCAGGAAAATTTATGAAGAGGCCGGAGTGAATTTCCAGACTGCTGAACTTGGAAGAGTAGATCTGGGTGGTGGCGGAACCATTGCTTATATATTGGCACTGTATGGTATGAATGTGATCGACAGTGGTGTGGCTGTGATGAACATGCATGCGCCATGGGAAGCTACCAGCAAGGCAGACGTGTATGAAACCTATAGAGGATATAAGGCTTTTGTGGAAAAAGCAAGTCTTTGAGGATGAAATATGACAGAATTAAAAAAATCAGATTTTTATTTTGACTTACCCCAGGAATTGATCGCTCAGGATCCCCTTGAAGATCGTTCCTCCTCACGGCTTTTGGTACTGAATAAGAATACAGGGGCGGTGTCCCATCATGTGTTTAGAGAGATCATAGATTACCTGCATCCGGGGGATTGTCTGGTGTTGAATAATACCAAGGTGATTCCTGCCAGGCTTTTGGGTGAGCGGGAAGGTACCGGTGCTCATGTGGAGGTGCTTCTGTTAAAGCGCAGGGAAGGTGATGTGTGGGAGACCCTGGTTAAGCCGGGTAAGAAATGCAGACCGGGAACAAGACTTGTCTTTGGAGACGGTATCTTAAAAGCGGAAGTGCTGGAAACAGTGGAGGAGGGTAACCGGCTGATTCATTTTGAGTATGAAGGAATCTGGGAAGAAGTGTTGGATCGGCTGGGAGAGATGCCTCTGCCACCTTATATTACTCACAAACTGCAGGATAAGAATCGTTATCAGACGGTTTATGCCAAATATGAAGGCTCGGCGGCAGCGCCTACGGCAGGGCTTCATTTTACACAGGAGTTACTTGCTAAGATCGAGGCGAAAGGTGTGAAAATCGCATATGTGACATTGCATGTGGGTCTGGGAACCTTCCGCCCTGTGAAAGAAGAGAATGTGTTGGAGCATCATATGCATTCGGAGTATTATCAGGTGACAGAAGATGCTGCAAGCCTGATCAATGATACCAAAGCTGCGGGAGGACGTGTGATCTGCGTGGGGACTACCAGCTGTCGTACTGTGGAGAGTGCTTCGGATGAAAGTGGTGTGGTACAGGCGGGGTGCGATAATACAGAGATATTTATTTATCCTGGGTATCAATTTAAAGTATTGGATGCATTGATCACCAATTTTCATCTGCCGGAATCTACTTTGGTAATGTTGGTGTCTGCGCTTGCAGGAAGAGAACAGGTGCTGGACGCTTATGCAGAAGCTGTCCGTGAGCGATATCGGTTCTTTAGCTTTGGGGATGCTATGTTTGTAACAGGAGATGATGGAAAACTTTAATCGGAGACCATAATATGAAAGTTAAGAAAAAAATACTTTCAACAAAAATATGCATCACCATAATCTACAGTAGCTTATTATTAGCATTGTATGTTATGATTTTCTCTTTTTCGGCACAGAATGGAGAGCAATCAG
>JAZRJO010000427.1:0-4223 GCA_045645825.1 Acetatifactor sp.
AGACCACTGATGTGATCTGCATGCTCATGGGTGATCAGGATACCATCCAAGTCGCGAGCGCTGATCCCCAGACTATTCAGCCCACATTCCGCACGCTTGCCACTGATGCCCACATCTACCAAAAGATGTGTGGCATCTGAACCAACATAGATACAATTGCCGCTGCTTGAGCTGGCAATACTGCATAATCTCATTGAACTGCCCTCCGGGTAAAACTTTTCAGCCTCTCATCGATCTGCCTGAAGCTTTCCTCCGGTTCACCACTGTTATCGATGACAAAATCACTGGCTAACCGAAAAGCTTCCTCCGACAACTGCTTGTCCATGATCTGTGTGATCTTATGCAGAGAATATCCTCTGCTACACTCCAGACGCTTACGACGCACTTCTTCATCCGCATGGATATACCACATTTCATCCACGATTTTCTTATAACCTGTCTCGATCAAAAGCGCTGCTTCAATAAAGAAAAGCTCTATCTGAGGATTCTCCCTTGCTTCCTTCACCCGTTCCAACAGATACTCCTGAACAGCAGGGTGTATGAGCGCATTTATCTTAAGTAAAAGCGCTCTTTCCCCAAAGATTCTGGCAGCCATGATGGTCCTGTCTATGGTACCATCCGGTTTCAGCACATCTTTTCCCATGATTTCCACAAGTTTTTCATAACAAGGCTGTCCCGGCTCCTGCACCTTATGAGCCACCTGATCAGCCATATAGACTTCACATTTATAATGTTTCTTCACATATTGTAAAATTTCTGATTTACCGGCTCCCACTCCTCCGGTAACACCGATCAAGCGCATATTTGCCTCCTGCTATTTTGCTTCATACCAATTTTCCCCCGTATGAAGATCCACCTCCAGAGCCACAGCCAGATTGGCCGCCGAGCGCATATTTTCTTCCAAAATTCTGCGCACTTCCCGGCTCTCCTCTTTGACAGTCTCAATCAAAAGCTCATCGTGCACCTGCAAAATCAGTTTTGATTTCAGGCCGGCATCCTTCAAAGCCTTCCATACATGGATCATTGCTATTTTCATAATATCCGCTGCTGTGCCCTGGATAGGAGCATTCATAGCTACCCGTTCTCCAAAGGACCGCTGCATAAAGTTTTGACTGCTCAATTCCGGCACAGGGCGTCTGCGGCCATACATCGTAGTCACATACCCTTTTTCTCTGGCATCCGCCACCTGCTTATCCAGGAATTCTTTTACCTTGGGATAGGTAGCAAAATACTGTTCAATATACTCAGCTGCTTCCTTCTTACTGATGCTCAGATCCTGGCTCAACCCAAAAGAACTGATACCATACACAATACCAAAATTTACGGCTTTGGCATTCCTTCTCTGTAAATCTGTAACCTCCTCAAAAGGTGTGTGGAACACCTTAGATGCCGTGATCCTGTGAATATCCTGGTCCATATGATAAGCTTCGATCAACTGCTCATCCCCGGACATATGAGCCAGCACTCTCAGTTCTATCTGAGAATAGTCTGCATCCATGAACTCACACCCTTCTCCGGGCACAAAAACCTTACGGATCCTTCTGCCAAGCTCCATCCTCATAGGAATATTCTGCAGATTGGGTTCCGTAGAACTGATTCTTCCGGTAGCCGTGATCGTCTGATTAAAGCTGGTGTGAATTCTTTCATCAGCCCCGATGTAGACTGCCAGTCCATCCGCGTAGGTAGATTTCAGTTTGGTAAGGCCTCTATATTCCAAAATATCCTTCACGATCGGATGCTCCGGTGCCAGCTTCTCCAATACCTCCGCCGCAGTGGAATATCCTGTTTTGGTCTTCTTGCCTCCGGGAAGCTTCATCTTGTCAAACAAAATCTCTCCCAGCTGTTTCGGGGAATTAATATTAAAATGACTGCCGGCCTGCTCATGAATCGACAGTTCCAGCTGATCGATCCGTTCTACTAAAGCATCACCGTATTTCTTAAGTTCTTCCCTCTTTACCCTGACACCTTCCCTCTCCATATCATACAGTACCAGAGAAAGAGGCATCTCAATCTTTCGCATAAGCTGATCCATGCCGGCTTCCAAAAGCTTTTTCTCAAGCACCACAGCTGCTTTCCTTGCCACATAAGCCGAATAACACAAATATTTCTGCATTTCATCCTGCTTCATCAAAAGTGCATGCACCGGAGTAAGCTTACCAAAAAGTTCTCCATATCCCGGAATCATCATGTCAAGATGTTCCTTTGCGATGGCTTCTATATCATAATCATTTTTCAGAGGATTCAGAAGATAAGCACCGATCAATACATCAAAATAACGATCCGTACACTCATGCTGCAGAAAACCATACATCCTCTTCATATCAAAAGCAGCTACAGGCATACGCCCTGACAACTGATGCAAAGCTTCCCCCACCTGCTTCTCTTCCTCTTTTTGCAGCGTATACACAAAGACCCGCCCCTTTGGTTCTGCCACCGCCACAGCCAGAAGTTCACCAGCTTCTCCTGTAAGCAAACTCAGTCCTATTCCGGTAGCCGCCTCACTATCCGCCATTTCATCCACAGTCTGCATATTTTTTAAATGCATCACCAATTCATCTGCACTGCTGCATACTGCAAAATCATCTGTAACTTTGGAAGAATATTCTGTCTCCACCCCTTCAAAACGGCTTAACATATTTTTAAATTCCAATTCTTTAAACAAAGCATATGCTTCTTTGGTATAATACCCCTCTGCCCTGGCTTCTTCCAGGTCAAGCTCCACATTACTGTCCACCTTGATGGTAGCCAGTGCTTTACTCAGATCTGCCAGATCTCTGTTGGCGATCAGCGACTCCCTGATACTCTTCTTGCTGATCTCATCTACATGGGCATAAATATTCTCAAGGGAACCGTATTCTTCCATTAACCCGGCTGCTGTCTTCTCACCTACTTTAGGCACCCCCGGAATATTATCCGAAGCATCCCCCATAAGCGCCTTCAGATCGATAAACTGCGTAGGCGTCACATGGTAAACCCTAAGCACATCCTCTGCGTAATAATCCTCCACCTCTGTCCTGCCCATCTTAGTCTTGGGAATCCGGATCTTAATATGCTCCGAAGCAATCTGCAGAAGATCTCTGTCACCGGACACAAGTGCCACTTCCATACCGGCTTTCTCCGCCTTCTTGGCAAGAGTACCCAAAATATCATCTGCCTCAAGCCCAGGTTGCTCCATGATCACCACACCCATGGTTCTTAACACATCCTTCATCACAGGCACCTGCTCCCGAAGCTCGTCCGGCATGGCTTTTCTGGTTCCTTTATACCCATCATACATCAGATGACGGAATGTGGGTGCATGCACATCAAAAGCCACAGCCAGATACTGTGGCTTCTCCTCTTCCAGGATCTTAAACATAATATTCAAAAATCCATAAACAGCATTTGTATGAAGCCCTTTTGCATTGGTCAATTCAGGAACCCCGTAAAATGCCCTATTCAAAATACTATGTCCATCTATCAGAACCAGTTTCTCACTCATCTGCTAATCCTCTCCTTATCTGAGCCTTCTCAGCTCAGAATAATCCAAAATACAACACACAGCACAGCCGTCATAACAACCAACTCAAGCACAGAACCGGCACGAATAAAACGCTCCGTTCTGCTAAGCCGCTTCCTGGCCTCCACCATCCGCTTGTCTAACTCATGGTTCAGATCAAAAGCATCCCCTTCCTCCAGTCGGTTCATGCCTTCCGAAACCAAAAACTGAATCGTCAGCTCCTCACGACAGTCAGGACAATTTAAAACATGATCACAAAACCTCTTTAAGGTCTTGTAATTCATCTTCTGCCATATAAAATCCGGGATCATCTTCTCACAATCCTTACACTCCAAAAAACGTTCCATGAAGCCTCCTATCCTAGAGCATGCAGGGTTGGGCAAGGGCGCCGCTCCGGGTTGGCGGGGGATGGGACTTGGGGGCGGGGGCGGGAGGCATATTGGCCGCCAATTATCCTGGACGTTCCGATGAACCCCCAAAGTGCGGTTCACATCGCCCGTAAGCGGGGGCGATGCGAACCAGGGGTTTCATCTCCACAGGATAAGAGGGGCGGCCAATATGCCTCCCGCCCCCGCCCCCAAGTCCCATCCCCCACCAACCGGAGCTACTCTCTTGACAATACCACGGCTCTATATAAGACTACGCAGTAAGTATTAACTGTATTAAATTTTAACTATATATAGATACTATAAAACAACATCTAGACGAATTTGGGTAGTAGATT
>JAZRJO010000428.1:0-5282 GCA_045645825.1 Acetatifactor sp.
AGGCGAGCGCCTGTACACAGAGGCCATGCGCCATCTCTATACTGCTGAAAAGGATCCTCTTACCATTATTTCCTGGACCACTATGTATGACCGTCTGGAGAAATGCTGCGATTGCTGTGAGGATGTGGCTGATATGGTAGAACAGGTCATTATGAAAAACAGCTGATGAGCATTACCGCCCCAGCTAATTACAAATAACAAATTTAATAAAAACGGTGCATCAACTGAATCTTCCGTTCACAGTTGATGTACCCCTTTTTACTATTTTTCACTACAACTTTTCATTACAATTTTTCACTGAAAATATTCTTATATCCCTGTCCATAAATCTCACTGGCGCTGGTCACGATCATAAATGCCAAGGGATCCTCTTCCTTCACCACTGCTTCCGCCTTGGGTGCCAGCTGTTTCTTGATAGCACAGAAGATCACATGCTTCTCCTTGCCACTGTAAGCACCAAAGCCCTGTATGTGGGTTACACCAATATCCAGCTCCTCCAGAAGCCTTTTGGTGATTGCAGAGGATGCATCGCTGATAATATAGATCAACTTGGCCTCATCACGGCCGTAAAGTACTGCATCCAGCATTACAGAAGTCAAAAATACAGTCAGGCCTGCATAAACAGCCCGGTCTATATCCCGAAATACAAAAGCAGAAACTGTGACAACGCATGCGTCTATCATTAAAAACAACGAACTTGTCTTTAAATGCGGATACTTTAACCGCAGCACCTTTACAATAATGTCCACACCTCCTGTAGTCGCCCCACACTTAAAGATCAAGCCCATTGCCAAAGCCATCAGGGAACTTCCTGCCAAAGCTGCTACAAAAGGCTCCTCTGTCAAGGCCCCAATGGGCATTAACAAATTTGTAAATGTACTGGTCAAGGCTGTGGCATAGAGCGTTGAAAGAATAAACTTTATGCCAAACTTCCAAATTCCCAGAATCAAAATCGGAATGTTGATCAGCAATATTAACGTACCCGTCTCCACTTTGATCAAACGATTTAATATAATAGACACACCGGTCACTCCACCGGGCGCCAGGGAATTCGGATCTAAGAACAAACTGATTCCTATGGCATAAATCAGGGAAGAAACCGTGATCACTGCGTAATCCCGGATCTGCCTTATCACTGTCTTTTTTTCCATCTCGCGCTCCTCACTGTGCTTAATGCATCAGATATTGGTACGCACCACCTTCGGCATATACCCTTCTTTTTCCAGCGCACTGATGATCTGATGCTTATGCTCTGTTCCAAATGCTTCTAATGTAATTTGAAGTTCTACCGCTGCACTACGGTTGGTAGATACAAACTGATTGTGCTCCAGCTTGATCACATTGCCGCTTTCTTTGGCGATCACACCTGCTACTCTGCAAAGCTCTCCCGGCTTATCCGGCAAAAGTACGGATACGGTAAAGATACGGTCGCGGAAAATAAGCCCCTGCTGTACCACAGAAGACATGGTGATGATGTCCATATTGCCGCCGCTTAATATGGAGACCACTCTCTTATCTTTCACATCCAGATGTTTTAAAGCTGCCACAGTAAGCAATCCGGAATTCTCCACCACCATCTTGTGATTTTCCACCATATCTAAGAAAGCCACTACCAGCTCATGGTCTTCGATGGTAATGATATCATCCAGATTCTCCTGAATATAAGGAAACAGCTTGCTGCCGGGTGTCTTTACCGCTGTACCGTCAGCAATGGTATTTACCTTGGGCAGTGTAGTAACCTTGCCTTCCTTTATGGATTCCTGCATACAGTTAGCACCGGCTGGCTCTACACCGATGACCTTTATCTTAGGATTGAGCAGCTTGGTCAACGTAGAGACGCCGGTAGCCAGACCGCCTCCGCCAATGGGTACCAGAATATAGTCTACCAGTGGAAGCTCCTTAAAGATCTCCATGGCAATGGTGCCCTGTCCGGTGGCTACCGTCAGATCATCAAAAGGATGAATAAACGTGTAACCCTGTTCCTCGGCAAGTTCATAGGCTTTTGCACAGGCCTCATCATACACATCACCATGCAGTACTACCTCTGCACCGTAGCTCTTGGTACGGTTTACCTTCATTAACGGTGTTGTGGTAGGCATTACAATGGTAGCTTTTGCACCGTAACTTTTAGCTGCGTACGCCACACCCTGGGCATGGTTTCCCGCAGATGCGGTGATCAGTCCTTTGGCCCGTTCTTCCTCTGTCAAAGTGCTCATTTTATAATAAGCGCCTCTTAATTTATAAGCTCCGGTAAACTGCATATTCTCCGGCTTCAAATAGACCCTGTTACCGGTCTGGTTGCTGAAATATTCACTGTAGACAAGCTTTGTCTCCTGGGTGACCTTTGATACCACATCACAGGCTTCTTCAAACTTCTCTAATGTCAACATCTTTTCATCCATATTATGTGCATTCTCCCTGGTTTTATTCTTATGATAACGATTCATCCGTTTTAGCGCGGCCAAACGTCACTTTATATCGAAAAGTGCATTCACAAATTCATCTGAATTAAATTTCTGCAAATCTTCTATGGTCTCTCCCACACCAATGTACTTCACCGGCACATTCAGCTCTGATTGGATCGCTACCGCGATGCCTCCCTTGGCCGTACCATCCATCTTGGTCAGGATAATGCCGGTAAGATGAGCCACTTCACCGAATTCTCTGGCCTGTACCAGTGCATTCTGCCCGGTTGTACCGTCCAGCACGATCAGGTTCTCCCTGTGTGCATTGGGAAATTCCCTGTCTATGATACGATTCATCTTGCGAAGCTCTTCCATCAGGTTCTTCTTGTTATGAAGTCTGCCTGCTGTATCGATCAAAAGCACATCCGTATGGCGGGCTTTTGCTGCATTCACTGCATCAAATACCACGCTTGCAGGATCCGAGCCTTCTTTCCCACCGATCATGGGTACATCTGCTCTTCTGGCCCACTCTGCCAGCTGGTCTCCGGCTGCTGCACGGAAGGTATCTGCCGCCGCAATGATCACATTGCGTCCATTGTCTTTCAGCTTCCCGGCTAACTTTCCTACAGAAGTGGTCTTACCCACGCCATTGACACCGATGACCATCACTACAGACTGTTCCTTCTCAAAATCGTAAGCAGTTTCATCTACCTTCATCTGCTCCCTGATACTTTCGATCAACAGCTGTTTACACTGGCTAGGTTCCTTTAAGTGCTGTTCCTTCACCTGCTTTTTCAAGCGCTCCACAATGGCTGTGGTAGCATTGACACCAATATCTCCCATGATCAGAATTTCTTCCAGCTCCTCATAGAAATCATCATCTATGGCTGAAAAACCACTGAAAACAGAATCGATTCCTTTTACAATATTTTCCCTTGTCTTGGTCAGACCTTGCTTTAACCTGGCAAAAAAGCCTTTTTTTTCTTCACTCATGCGTCTAGCTCCTTATCGATCAAATTCACACTTACCAGTGCAGACACGCCCTTCTCCTGCATGGTAATACCATACAGGCGGTCTACCTGCTCCATGGTTCCTCTTCTGTGTGTTATGACAATGAACTGTGTATTCTTCGTCAGCTTGTGCAGGTACTTGGCGAATCTTCCTACGTTTGATTCATCCAGCGCCGCCTCAATCTCATCCAACAGACAAAAAGGTGAGGGCTTTAGGTTTTGAATAGCAAACAGTAGAGATATCGCCGCCAGAGCCTTCTCTCCACCGGATAGCTGCATCATATTCTGAAGTTTCTTTCCCGGAGGTTGGGCGATGATGCGGATTCCTGCCTCCAATATATCCTCATCTTCCATCAATTCAAGGGTACCTTTACCGCCACCGAACAACTCCTTGAACACCTTGTCAAACTCTCGGGTGATTTCGGCAAATTTCACCGTAAACTGCTTTCGCATGGCAGTGTCAAGCTCATGAATGATGCCTTCCAGTGTCTTTTCTGCTTCCACCAGATCATCATGCTGTGTCTTTAAGAACGTATAACGTTCCATCAGGTTTTTATAATCCTCGATGGCATTGACGTTTACATCTCCCAGTTTCTTGATCTGTTCCTTTAAAGAAGTAATTTCCTTCTTCATAGCCGCCAGATCTGTCATAGTCTCATCACGGATCAATGCGGCATCAGAAAGTGTAATCTCATATTCATCCCACATATAGTTGATCTGGGCCTCTATGGATTCCTCCATTTTTTCCTTCTGGGCATTTAGGCGATATACCTCTTTATCCAGTGCGGTCTGCTTCTGTGCCAATTCTTCTCTTTCTGTAAAAAAGTTCTTCTGACTGGCATTCAGTTCTTCTCTGTGGGCAATATCAGCTTTCAGCTTCTTCTGTGCGCTGCTTTGCTCTTCTTCGGAAGACAAGATGGTACGTTCAATGGATTCAATATTGCGCTGTTTTTCCAGGATCAAAGCTTCATTTTCTTTCAGTGCCTGCTCGATTTCGGCAAGCTCCGAAAGCAGGTGCTCCATTTCACCCTCGATACGATCCAGGTTGGCCTGGTGGAAGCCCTGGGTCTGCATGATTCTCTCAGTCTCCACTTCTCGCCGGCTTACCAGTGCTTGAGCCTGACCTTCTTCGGCTCTTAGCATTTCCAGCTCTTTCTGTCCTTTGGCAATGCTAAGATTCAGATCCTTCTCCAAAGCTTCACTGCCCGACAGCTCTCCGGCGATACGTTCTTTAGACTTTGTGATCTCCTTGATCTGTTCTTCGATTTCCTCCTGCTCCTCTTTCAGAGATGCAAGCCCGTCTTCATCCTCAGCCATACGCTCTGTGGCAGCTGCCACATTCAGCCTTGCGGTATTCTGTTCTATAGATTTACGCTGAATCTGCATTTTTAATGCTTCCAGCTCCATACGCATTTTATTTCTTTCAGCCTTGATCTCTTCGATCTCCTGACCGATCTTCTCCACCAATGCCGCCAAAGAAGCGATCTGCTTCTCCATCTCCTCGATTTCCCTGCGGCGTCCCAACAGATTACTGCTATTCTTAAAGGCTCCACCACTGATAGCACCTCCAGGCACCAGCAGTTCTCCCTCCAGAGTGACCATACGCAGACTATAATCAAATTTACGGGCAATCTGCACTGCGTGATCCATATTGTCTATTACCAGAATGCGCCCAAGAAGTGACTTTGCCACACTTTTGTACTTCTCATCAATATGTACCAGAGAATCGGCTAACCCGATCACTCCCGGTTCTCTAAGCGCCCGGTCATTACGAAATTCCTGGGACTTTGTCAGACTGGTCAGAGGTAAAAAAGTGGCTCTTCCCAGTTTATTTACTTTCAAATACTGAATCATGCGCTTGGCAGTC